>NZ_DFOZ01000045.1:0-38529 GCF_002377005.1 Limnobacter sp. UBA3528
GATCAACAGGTTTTCTGGCGAGAGGGCGAAATCCAAGCGGATTGGGCAGTTAACCGGCAGGCGAGAGATCGGAACCCACGCAGAGTGGGCCGAATAAACCAGCCGATCAGTGTGTCGCCGTGTCTGCCACGGGCAAACGCACTTTCGCAAAAGCCCGGCCCTTCACACGGGTTACACGCTCCACGTATTCAAGCCTGCGCAGCGCCATCAAAATGCGCGCCAAGTGCACACGGTCAGTGACCTGAATTGTGAAATGCAACAGTTTGCGGTAAGCCGTTTCATCACTCATCGTCAGGTTGGTGATGTTGGCACCTGCATCTGACAAAGTGGCCGCAATCGTGGCCAGTGCGCCTTTCTCGTTCACCGCCTGCAAGTCCACATTCACATCAAATGGGCGGGTAATTTCAGGCGACCACTGCACATCGGTCCAGCGCTCAGGTTCTTTGCGAATCTGCTTGCGGGCTGTTTCACATTCATCGGTATGAATAATCAGGCCCGAGCCCTTGCGCACATAGCCAATAATATTGTCGCCAGGAATTGGCAAACAACAGGGCGCGCGTTGCACTGACATGCCTTCTCCACCGTGAATCATGATCGGTGCACGGGCTTCACCCACATTGCCAGAAGGTGCGTCTACCCTTGCATCTGCACGACCCATGGCGATCAGTACACGGCGAGCGACAACCGGCGCCACACGGCGGCCAGCGCCAATGTCTGCCAGCAGTTCATCCCGAGTGCTGACTTGCGAATCTTTTTGCAAGCGGTCCCAAACCTCGTTGCTTAAGTGCTCCAGTTTGATTTGGTCCGCCTCAAGAGCCTGCTCCAGCAGCCTGCTGCCCAAGCGCACGGTTTCCTCAAGGTTCATTGACTTTAAATAGTGCCGAATCTCGGAGCGTGCCTTTCCCGAGCGCACAAAGCCCAGCCAAACAGGGTTGGGGCGGCTGTGGGGAGCGGTAATAATCTCGACCACATCGCCACTTTTCAGAATGGTACGCAGGGGTTCGATCACCTGGTTCACCCGTGCAGCAACACAGTGATTGCCCACATCGGTGTGCACGGCGTAGGCGAAATCGACCACCGTTGCACCACGGGGCAGGCTCATGATTTTGCCGTTGGGCGTGAACACATAAACCGCGTCAGGGAACAGGTCTACCTTGATGTGCTCTAAAAACTCGGCTGAATCGCCGGTTTGGTTTTGAATGTCGAGCAGGCTTTGCAGCAGGCGGTGGGTTTGCGTTTGAATGGTATTCAATGCCTCGCCTTCGCCCTTGTACAGCCAATGCGAAGCCACGCCTTTTTCGGCCACCTGGTGCATTTCTTCGGTGCGAATTTGAAACTCTACCGGTGTGCCGTATGGGCCCAGCAGGGTGGTGTGCAGGCTTTGGTAGCCGTTCAGTTTTGGAATGGCAATGTAGTCTTTGAATTTGCCGGGCACCGGCTTGAACAACTGGTGCAGCATGCCCATGGCCATGTAGCAACCGGGCATGTCTTTGACCACCACGCGGAAACCATACACGTCCAGCACCTGAGAGAAGCTCAGGCGTTTTTCAATCATTTTGCGGTAAATGCCGTACAGGGCTTTTTCGCGGCCATACACCTGGCACTCAATATTGGCGTCGCTCAGGCACTTTTCAACCGCTTCCAGAATTTTGCCCACAACCTCGCGGCGATTGCCGCGCGCAGCCAGTACCGCTTTTTTCAGTACTTCATAGCGCATGGGGTAAGCATGCTGAAAGCTGAGCTCTTGCAGTTCACGGAAAATTTCATTCAAGCCCAGTCGGTGGGCAATGGGGGCATAAATTTCGAGGGTTTCAAGTGCGATACGGCGTTTCTTGGCGGGGCTCATGATGTCGAGCGTTCGCATGTTGTGCAAACGGTCGGCCAACTTCACCAGAATGACGCGCAAGTCGCGGGCCATGGCCAGCAGCATTTTGCGGAAGTTTTCGGCTTGGGCCTCTTCCCGCGAAGAAAACTCCATCTTGTCGAGCTTGGAAAGCCCGTCCACCAAGTCGGCCACCGAACCGCCAAAGCGCTCGATCAGGTCTTCCTTGGTGGTGCCAGAATCCTCCATCACATCGTGAAGGAGGGCTGCTTGAATCGCCTGGCTGTCCAGGCGCCAGCTGGCACAAAGCTCAGCCACAGCGATGGGGTGGGTTACGTAAGGCTCACCTGTGGCTCGAAACTGCCCCAGGTGCGCAACGTCAGAAAACTTGTAAGCCTCGCGAACGCGCCGAATCTCAGCCTCGGGCAAATAAGTCGAGGCTAGTCCGATAAGCTGTGCGATAGAGACCACATCGGGTCGGTTTGGCTCAGGTTGAAGTTCTCTGGCTTGCATTGCCCCCCGCATTTTGTACCACTGTTACAACTAAAACTACGATCTTCTATTGTGCAGTCTTACTTCTGGTCCGGCAAGACGATATTGACTTCCAACATCTCCATATTGCCTTGTTTTTGAAGGTTAAACTTCACGTCTTCCTGGTCAATCTTGACGTATTTTGCGATCACCTGCATCAATTCGTCCCGCATTTGGGGCAAAAAGTCGGGTCCATCCTGGTCTATACGCTCGCGCGCAATGATCAAGGAAAGTCGTTCTTTTGCAACATTGGCCGATTTTTTCTTTTCGCCAAACAACATGCTCAGTAGTGACATGGCCTTAACCTCCGAACAAACGCTTCAGCAGACTGGGCTTTTCATAGTCTACGAATCGCAAGGGTTTGGTTTCACCGAGGAAGCGTGAAATGCAATCTTGGTAGGCCAAGGCTGCGTCGTTTTCCTCGGCATGAATCACCGGCATGCCCTGGTTGGACGCCTGCAACACGGTCTCACTTTCAGGAATCACACCGAGTAAAGGCACGCGCAGCAGGTCGGCCACGTCGGTGTAGCTCAGCATTTCGCCGTCTGCGGCGCGCTTGGCTGAGTAACGCGTAATCAACAAGTGTTCTTTCACAGGCTCGCCGCCTTCTTTGGCGCGTTTGCTTTTTGCTTGCAAAATGCCAATGATTCGGTCGGAATCGCGAACTGAAGACACTTCGGGGTTGGTCACCACAATGGCTTCGTCGGCGAAGGTCAGGGCCATCACGGCGCCACGCTCAATGCCAGCCGGGCTGTCGCACACAATGTACTCGAAACCCATCTCGATCAGGTCTTTGATCACCTTTTCCACGCCTTCCTCGGTCAAAGCGTCTTTGTCGCGTGTTTGCGAGGCGGGAAGAATGGACAGCATCGGGCAGTGTTTGTCTTTAATCAGGGTTTGCTGCAGGCTTGCTTCACCATTAATAACGTTGACCAGGTCGTAGACCACCCGGCGTTCGCAACCCATGATCAGGTCGAGGTTTCGCAAACCCACGTCAAAGTCGATGACCACTGTTTTAAAACCACGCAGGGCCAGGCCTGCGGAAAAACTTGCGCTGGTGGTAGTTTTACCAACGCCACCCTTACCGGATGTAACAACAATGACTCGACTCACAAATGGTCTCCTAGCGGATGTTGATGGCCTTGAGTCGCAATACTGCCGGCTCAGTGCCATGGTCAAGATGAATTAATGTAGGTTTTGAACGGTTTTCTTCAGGAAAGCCGCCCTCGAATGTCAAATAGTAACCAGCCACGGCCACCAGTTCCGCTTCGAAACAAGTGGAGATGATTCTGGCCTGGGTATCGCCTGCGGCGCCCGCCAAGGCGCGACCACGCAACACTCCGTAAACGTGCACATTGCCATCGGCGATGACTTCGGCGCCGGCTGACACCTGACCCATCACGATCAAGTCAGCCCCTTGGGCATAAATTTTCTGTCCACTGCGAACTGATTGATCAATCACCATGGTTCGGCGGGCGTTGTCGAAACTGGGTACAGCGGGGTGACTGGCCTGCTCGGAATCGGTTTCGAGCAATTCAGCTTGTACGGCCTGGGCGGCTTGTTCAGTTTTTTCTGGTTGCGGCTGTGGCTCAGGTTCAAGCTGCTCTGTCTGGCCCGTTTCGAAACGAATGCCCAGCTCTTCTGCTTGCGCTTCAAGGGCTTCGCTTTGGCCACGCACCTCAGCCAACAACACGCCAGCAGCCCTCAGCATTTCTGCGTAGGTTTTTAATTCGATGCCATGCTCGGCCAGTTCGGTATCGTTCCAGCCAGAAAAGTCGAGCACAGCGGGTTCGGCGGAGTACACGCCGGGTGTTGGGCCCAAACGCTTCTTCAAGGCTTCAAGGCTTTCTTGCAGCGGCGCGGGGCGCAAGGCGAAGGTTACGGCCTTGATTTTGGCGAATTTGATGTCCAGCGGTGCTGAGGAAGGTTTGTTCAAGGTAATCGGGGTCCGGAAATTCTGAGTTTCAGCCAGCTTGGTTTTCGGTCAATTTTACGAACAAAGCCCGAGCCGTGTACCGGTCTCGGGCTTTTTTGAATGCGCAATTGCCCGATTTAGATGGGCACGCGTTTCAGCATTTCGATGCCGATTTCACCGGCTGCAATTTCACGCAGGGCGGTCACAGTGGGCTTGTCCTTGTCGGACTTGACTTTGGGAGTGTGGCCTTGGGCCAGCATGCGAGCGCGGTAAGTGGCGCACAGGGCCATGTCGAAACGGTTAGGGATCTTTTTCAAGCAATCTTCAACGGTGATGCGGGCCATCTGGTGTCCTTACAGTCCAATACTTTTGAGTTGCGCCCCGTGGCGCGCCATTTGCTGATTGAAACGGCAACGGGATGCGAAGACGATCGATTTCAGCTCCAAAAGAGCCTGTGTGAAATCATCGTTAAGGATAACATAATCAAAGCGCCTCGCTTGCTCGATCTCGAGTTGTGCGGCACCCATTCGCTTCAAAATGACTTCTTCGCTGTCGGTGCCACGTCCACGCAGCCTTTTTTCTAGCTCCTCCATGCTGGGTGGAAGAATAAAGATAGACACCACGTTCTCTACCTTCCGTACCACTTGCTCGGCACCTTGCCAGTCAATTTCCAGCAGAACGTCGCGATCAATCGACATTTGCCCTTCGACCCAAGCTCGAGAGGTGCCGTAATAGTTGCCGTGTACGTGGGCCCATTCCAGAAACCCATCTTGATCGCGGATGGCTTCGAATTCGGGCTGGGAGATGAAATGATAGTCCTTGCCGTCCACCTCGCCAGGGCGGGCGTTGCGAGTGGTGTTGGAAATGGACAAACCAATGCCCTGAACCTCAGCCAGAAGCGCTTTCACCAGCGACGATTTGCCAGCGCCAGAGGGGGCGCTGACAATGAACAGGCTGCCGGAATACTGTGGCGTGTGCTGGGGTTGGGCCAAGGCGGTCATGAAGCGCTCGAACAAAGATCAACAAGCCGTGATTCTATGGGATTTCCCGATGACTCGCCATGTTGAGTGCTTATTCAGAGGGCTTGGCATGTTCAGTCAAAACAAACCAGGGTTTTGCCGAAGTTTCATCGCCGAATCCACTTCCTTTGCTGACCTTGTAACTGGAAATGGGGGCGGCGATCAATTCCCGCTCATTGGGCAACAGGGCGTTCGACACGGAAATGTCTTTGGCCAGCTCGGATTGAACGATACAGCTGACCGCACCAAATACGCTCGGAATCAGTGGAGTTGACGCGTCATCGCGCTTGCTCATGCTTAAAAAGTGGTCGGGTACAAAGGGCCTTCCTGTCTTTGCGGCGTCCAGCAAGGCCTGAAACATGAGCGATTTTGGGTTCAGGTTGTGTTGTACCTGCGCAGACTGCACCGGCAATGCATTCAAAAAACTGATCAGTATCAGGCTGCGTTCTCGCAGGTCCGAGTGCAGTTGTGGTGCGCCTTTGAACTCCCCACGCAAAAACTCGTTCATGGCTTGTGAATACCCGTCTGTTGCAATGTAGTCACGAAGCACGCAGCGCTCTGCTGCACTGACCGGTAGTGCTTGCAGGCCATCTTGGGGCGCGTTTGGCAAGGTTTGTGGGGCGGAAAGTACCTCGATCCGTTCCTGAATGGACAACTCGTTTTCAAACTTGTATTGCTCGCCCACTTTGACTTTCGGTATTTCCCCTTGGCTGGAGTTGCCGTACTCCAATCGTCCACTTTTGATCAGGTCCATATTGGCCAGTTTTTCCTGGCCAACACGATATTGCGCGAGCTCGCTGCGTTGCAGGCGCAAAGTGGGGTGGCACAACAAGGCCTGCCCAGCCATTGATTGTCCCTTGGCGACCAAAAGCAGACCAGCAATGCGCGAGTCTGTGGCTGCCTGAGGTAGCACGTGTTTCAGGAGCTGATTGAGAAAGGAGATCGGAGAAGTCATTGGGCAGGGTCTCGAACAAGGATAAGTTCGATTGGGTGCCCAAGTATTCAGATTGGTTCAGTTCAATCCAGAATTCAGGGTTTATTCAATATTCTGAACTTGCTCGCGGAATTGCTCCACCAGCACTTTCAGGTCAATGCTGGCTTGGGTTTGCGCAATGGCGTGAGCTTTGCTGCCCAAGGTATTGGCTTCGCGGTTCAATTCCTGGGTGACAAAATCCAGCCGTTTGCCAATCACCCCGCCTTTTTTCAGAATGCGACGCACCTCAGTAAAGTGCGTTTGTAGTCGCTCTACTTCTTCTTTCACGTCAATGCGCACGCTGTGCAGGGCCACTTCGTGTTTGATGCGTTCTTCAAGGTCTTCCACCGTCAGGTGGCTGGCTTTGTCGGAAATGATTTTGTCGAAGGCCTCGGTCATGCGTTCCCGAATCTTGCCTTCGTAGTGGGCCAAAAATTGCGGCAACATGGGCAGCAGGCTGTTGACAATCGCTTCCATGCCATCCACTTTCTCCAACAACACTGCCGCGAGGCCAGCACCCTCACGTTCGCGGCTTTGCTTTAGGGCATCAATCGCCTGGTCGCAGAGGGTTGAAATCGTCTCTTGCAGTTCCTCGCCACTCAAGCTGTTGTCTTCCACCACGCCAGGCCAGTTCAACACCTCGGTTATGCGAAAACCGTTGGCTTTGGGCAAGGCGCTTTGAATGCTGGCCTCCAGGTCGGCCAGTTGTTTCACCTGTTCCAGATCAACCTTTGGAATCCGTTTCTCGCCTTCTGCACGCCCCCAGGAAATTCGGCATTCCACTTTACCGCGGCTTAGCGCATTCATCAGTTTTTCGCGAATCAGGGGTTCCACCATGCGCAGGTCGTCGGCCATGCGAAAGTTCAGGTCCAGAAAACGGGAATTGACGCTGCGCAACTCCATGCTCAGTGTGCCTGCACGGGTGGTACTTTGTGCATTGGCAAAGCCTGTCATGCTGTGTACTGCGGCGGTGTTTTTGCTGTCCTTGCTCATTTGCGGCCTGTGCGTGATTGTCGGTGGTGCATGGATTGTAAACTCTGGGCTGGTGCTTGTTTTCTGTGGGGGTGTTTTTGTCGGGTCGAATCATTGCCCATCTGGACATGGATGCCTTCTACGCCAATGCTGAATTGGTGCGCAACCCGGCCTTGCGGGGTTTGCCAGTGGCCGTGGGTGGTCGCCGGGGCATGCAGCCGCTGCCCGGTCAGCAATTTCCAACACTGGCACAGTACGAGGGCAGGGGCGTTTTAACCACCGCCAATTACGAAGCGCGCGCATTGGGTTTGCACTCGGCCATGCCCACCATGAAGGCCGCCAAGCTGGCGCCCCATGCGGTGTTGCTTCCCGCAGATTTCGACTGGTACAAAACCCTTTCGAGGCAATTCAAGACCGCCGTGCGGGAATTGGCCCCCAACGTGGAAGACCGTGGCATCGATGAAATTTACATTGATTTGACCGATGAAACCGGGGGTGATTTTGAGGCAGCCGTCGCGCTGGCCCAGCGTCTGAAGGCGGCAGTCACCGACGCCACCGGTGGCATGACCTGTTCCGTGGGGCTGTCGGAAAACAAGTTGACCTCGAAAATTTGTTCAGACCTGCAAAAGCCAAACGGCTTGAGCGTGGTGCGCCCCGATCAGTTTCAGGAAATAATCTGGCCGCTTCCCGTGGGCAAAATCAACGGGGTGGGACCCAAGGCCCAGGAAAAACTGAAGGCGATGGGGGTGAACAGTATTGCTGAACTGGCCGCGCAGCCGGTTGAGTTGCTTCGGGAACGTTTCGGTGAAGGTTATGGGCTTTGGATGCATGAAAGTGCGCATGGAATTGATCGCCGTGAAGTCACTTTGTATTCAGAGCCGAAAAGCATCAGCCGTGAAACCACGTTTGAGAATGACATGCATGTACGCAGGCAGCGCGACAACTTGACACAAGTATTGCTGCACCTTGCTGACAGGCTTGCTCAAGACCTTGCCCGCAAACAGCGGCTCGCAAAAACCATCGGCGTGAAGGTGCGCTTTGCTGATTTCAAATCGCTGACGCGCGATACAACCACGGGTTTGACTGTGGGTTCTGCGGAAGAAATTCTTCAAGCCGCGCGAGCCTGTTTGAAAAAAATTCCTTTTGAGGAAAAAGGATCACGCTCAACCATCCGCTTGTTGGGTATCAAAGCCAGCCATTTGATTACGCCTGCAGATGCAGCGCCTAAAGGGTCGACCCAATTGTTTCTCGACCTGGAAGATGCGCCATAATGCGTGCACTACACATGGACACGTACTGGAGAATTTGAATGAATGCCACCCAAGCCCGCCCCGATGGACGAAGCCCACGCGCATTGCGCAACATCAGCCTGGAGCGCAATTACACCAAGCATGCAGAAGGTTCGGTCATGGTGCGTTTTGGCGATACCCATGTGCTGTGCACCTGCAGTGTTGAAGACAAGGTGCCCGGCTTTTTGAAAGGACAGAACCAGGGTTGGTTGACTGCCGAATACGGTATGTTGCCCCGTTCCACCCACTCCCGAATGGATCGCGAAGCCGCGCGTGGCAAGCAAAGTGGCCGCACGCAAGAAATTCAGCGCTTGATCGGCCGTGCCCTGCGCGCGGCAGTTGATTTGAACAAGTTGGGCGAACGTACCCTGAAAATTGATTGCGATGTGATTCAGGCCGATGGCGGCACACGCACAGCATCGATTACGGGTGCCATGGTGGCCGTGGCCGATGCAATTGGCAAACTGATCGCCAATGGTGCATTGCCTGAAAACCCCATCAAGCAGTTTGTTGCGGCGGTTTCGGTGGGCGTGGTCAATCGCCAGGTGGTGCTCGATTTGAATTACGACGAGGACTCCACCTGTGAAACTGACCTGAACGTGGTGATGACCGAGAAAGGCGGCTTTGTCGAAGTGCAGGGCACAGCCGAGGGCGATGCGTTTAGCCGCGAAGAACTGAATGGCATGCTAGATTCCGCGGCAGCCGGTATCACTGAGCTGGTTCGTTTACAGAAAGCCGCCTTATTGGCATAAAAATTAACGTTGGACTGCAAAGCAATGGCATCAAACAGCGAATGGGTATTGGCCAGCGGTAACAAGGGCAAACTGCGGGAATTTCAAGATCTGTTTGCCCCTTGGGGCGTGAATTGGCTTGCTCAAGGTGAGTTGGGTGTGCCCGACGCCGAAGAACCTTTTCACACATTTGTTGAGAATGCGCTGACCAAGGCGCGGCACGCCAGCCGGCTGACTGGCCGCCCCGCGCTGGCCGATGATTCGGGTTTGTGTGTGCCGGCCATGGCGGGTGCGCCGGGCGTGTTGTCGGCTCGCTATGCCACCTTGTTTGGGCAAGAAAAAAGCGATGCCAACAACAACGCTTGCCTGGTTGAAAAATTAAAGGGTATTGAAGACCGACGCGCTTATTTCGTGTGCGCCATGGTGTGGGTGGCCCATGCAGATGACCCTACACCTACGATTGCCCAAAAAATGTGGTGGGGTGAGGTCATTGATACCCCCCAGGGTGAGCACGGCTTTGGCTACGACCCGCACTTCTGGTTGCCTGAACACCAGTGCACAGCGGCCCAAATGCCCAAGGAATTGAAAAACAAATTCAGTCACCGGGCACAGGCCACCCAAGCCCTGTTACAGGAATTGCAGCAGCGCCTGGGTTTGAAGAAGGCGAATGTTTAATTGGAACAGGGCGAGGACAAAAAAACGGGACCGGCATTCATGAGCTCCACCACGGCCAACAACCTGGTGGGCCGTGTTTTCATGCCCAGCGAACTCCGTTTTGCGGCTATGCCGCCTTTGGCCCTTTATATTCACCTGCCTTGGTGCGTGCGCAAATGCCCGTATTGCGATTTCAACAGCCACTTGGCGCCGGAAAGCAAGCTGCGTGAAGTGGGTGTTCCGCTGGTAGCCTCGGGCGAGCAAGGCTTTGCGGAATCCTTGCCACTCGATTTGCAACGCCGTTACCTCAATGCCCTTATTGCAGACCTGGATCAGCAATTGCCCAAAATTTGGGGGCGCAAGCTTTACTCAATTTTCATTGGCGGTGGCACACCTTCCTTGTTTGCGCCTGAACTGATTGATGAACTGCTGGGTGCAGTACGTGCGCGGTTGGGTATGCCGCAAAGCAGTGAAATTACCATGGAAGCCAACCCCGGAACTTTCGAGCAAGCTCGGTTTGAAGGGTTTCGAAAGGCAGGGGTGAACCGCTTGTCGATCGGTGTGCAAAGTTTTTCAGACTCGCACTTGAAAGCCCTGGGCAGGGTTCACAACAGTGGTCAGGCCGTGGCCGCTGTGCGCAGTGCTGTGGCACTTTTTGATGAGGTGAACATTGATCTGATGTACGCCTTGCCCAATCAAAATGTGGAGCAGGCCCTGGCCGATGTGGCACAGGCCGTGGCGCTGAACAGCACCCACCTTAGCCTGTACCAGTTGACCATGGAACCCAACACTCTGTTTGCAGCAAAGCCGCCGCCTTTGCCCGATGACGACACTTTGATCGATATTGAAGAGGCTGTTCACAAGGCTGCCAAGTCTGCAGGCTTTGAGCAATATGAAATTTCAGCGTTTGCCAAGCCTGGCCACCGTTGCCAGCACAATCTTAATTACTGGGGTTTTGGTGATTATTTGGGCATTGGTGCAGGCGCGCATGCAAAAATCAGCTACCCAAACCGTATTGAACGGGAAACCCGCCACCGCAACCCCATGGCTTACATGGAAGAAATGGAGGGCGCTGCGCAACCGCTGGAGGTGCGCACCTTGGCCGTGAAAGAGTTGCCATTCGAGTTCATGCTCAACGCCTTGCGCTTAATCGATGGTGTACCCGAAAGCTGGTTCGTGGAGCGTTGTGGCAGGCCATTGAGCGATTTGCAAAAGCCTTTGAAACAGGCATTGATGAAAGGCTTGATTGAAACCCAACCTGGCCTGTTCAAGCCCACTGAATTGGGCTTTCGTTTTCTGAATGACCTTCAAGAACTATTTTTGGCCGGCTAAGTTGCAGGCCTGCTTAATTTAAGTGGCGTGTTTCCGGCCGCTCGATAATGCTGGGCACGCTTTTGAAATGCAATCCCCAATCGGCTTGGCCACAAGTCTTAATCAGAAGGTCGGCAAACCCATGCTGCAATTGTTCGGCCATGCGCATCTCGAACCCTTTGCCGCTGCCTGCCACCAGTTTCAACACCAGGTCGGTGTTGTGGGCTTCGCCACTGGGGCGCAGTTCAATTTGCGTAATCAGCAGCGGGTCCGCGCCCAGCGGCGTGGTGGTGTTTTTGTCTTGAAACGGGCTTTTGAAATCCGCAGAATACAGCGACACTTCCCGGCTCATTTCCAGCAGTGCCTTGCGGCCCGCTTCGTTCAGCGGTCTGTCGCTGGCCAGCAGTTTCTGCATCATCTCATCCAGGCTGGGTATTAACATGCGCACCATGCGGCGCGTCAGCCATACCCGAACCTCTTGATTTTCAGCTGAATTGATCCGCATCAGGATGCGATCATGTTCCGGCGCATAAGCAACTTGGAGTTGTTTGATTTGCATGGCAGCGTACTTGAAAAATAGTGCAAGTCATTTGTGTTGGCGTTATCTTGAAATCACCACGCTCGCCCACACATACGGTTCATGGGTATTGTGACTCAAAATTGTTAAGAAGGGTTTGCACACATGCGTTTAGATCGACTCACCACCAAGTTTCAGGAAGCTTTGGCCGACGCCCAAAGCCTGGCTGTGGGAAAAGACAACCCCACGGTTGAACCTGCGCACGTGCTGTTGGCCATGCTCAAGCAGGGCGAGGGGTCTGTTCGCGGGGTGATCAGCAAAGCGGGCGGTAACCCGCAGGTGTTGGTCAAAGGCGTTGAGGCCGAGGTGAACAACCTGCCACAAGTGGCCAACAATGCCGGTCAAATCCAGATTGGCAGCAAATTACAAGCCGCCCTGAACCTCACCGACAAAGAGGCTCAAAAGCGTGGCGACCAGTTTATTGCCAGTGAGCTTTTTTTGCTGGCTTGTCTGCAAGACAGCACGGGATTGGCCAAGGTCATGAAAGAAGCGGGCTTGAATGCCCAGTCGCTGAACACTGCGATTGAACAGGTGCGTGGCGGAGCGGCTGTGGACAGCGCCGACGGCGAAAGCCAGCGGGAGGCCTTGAAAAAATACACCATTGATTTAACCGAGCGCGCCCGCATGGGCAAGCTGGACCCCGTCATCGGTCGCGATGATGAAATTCGCCGTGCCATTCAAATTTTGCAGCGCAGAACCAAGAACAACCCGGTGTTGATTGGCGAGCCTGGTGTGGGTAAAACCGCCATTGTGGAAGGTTTGGCCCAGCGTATTGTGAATGGCGAAGTACCCGATACGCTGAAAAACAAGCGTGTGTTGGTATTGGACATGGCGCTTTTGCTGGCGGGTGCCAAGTACCGCGGCGAATTTGAAGAACGCCTTAAAGCCGTGTTGAAAGACGTGGCCGCCGATGAGGGGCAAACCATTGTGTTCATCGACGAAATTCACACCATGGTGGGTGCAGGCAAAGCCGAGGGCGCGATTGATGCCGGCAATATGTTGAAGCCCGCATTGGCCCGTGGTGAATTGCATTGCATTGGTGCCACCACGCTGGATGAATACCGCAAGTACATTGAAAAAGACGCGGCACTTGAGCGTCGCTTCCAAAAGGTGTTGGTGGGCGAGCCCAGTGTTGAAAGCACCATCGCCATTTTGCGCGGCTTGCAAGAACGCTATGAGTTGCACCACGGCGTGGACATTACCGACCCAGCGATTGTGGCCGCTGCTGAGTTAAGTCATCGTTACATCACCGACCGTTTCCTGCCCGACAAGGCCATTGACCTGATCGACGAGGCAGCCGCGCGGATCAAGATGGAAATTGATTCCAAGCCTGAGGAAATGGACAAGCTGGATCGCCGGATCATTCAGCTGAAAATTGAACGCGAGGCTGTGAAGCGCGAACAAGACGACGCCTCCAAGAAGCGCCTTGCCCTGATCGAAGAGGAAATTGTTCGTCTTGAGCGAGAGTATGCAGATCTCGACGAAATCTGGAAATCTGAGAAGGCAGCTGTGCAGGGCAGCGCCGCCATCAAGGAAGAGATCGATCACATTCGTGCTGAAATTGAACAATGGAAGCGCAAAGGCGACTGGCAAAAAGTGTCTGAACTTCAGTACGGCAAATTGCCCGATCTGGAGAAAAAGCTGAACGATGTGAAAGACAACGAGAGTTGCGAGAAGAAACCCAACAGGCTGTTGCGCACGCAGGTGGGCACTGAAGAAATTGCAGAAGTGGTTAGCCGCGCCACGGGAATTCCGGTGAGCAAAATGTTGCAAGGCGAACGCGACAAATTGCTGCAAATGGAAGCGGCCCTCCACATGCGCGTGGTTGGGCAAGATGAAGCCGTTACTTTGGTATCCGATGCCATTCGCCGTTCTCGTGCGGGGCTCTCCGATCCCAACAAGCCCTTGGGTTCATTTCTTTTCCTGGGCCCAACAGGCGTGGGTAAAACAGAATTGTGCAAAGCCTTGGCGGGTTTCCTGTTCGATTCGGAAGATCACCTTGTTCGCATCGATATGAGCGAATTCATGGAAAAGCACACTGTAAGCCGCTTGGTGGGTGCGCCCCCGGGCTATGTGGGGTACGACGAAGGCGGTTATTTGACCGAGGCTGTGCGCCGCAAGCCTTACAGCGTGATTTTGCTGGATGAGGTCGAGAAAGCCCACCCCGATGTATTCAACGTGCTGTTGCAAGTGCTGGATGATGGCCGCCTGACTGACGGACAAGGCCGCACGGTGGATTTCAAAAACACAGTGATTGTGATGACCTCAAACCTGGGGTCGCATGAAATTCAGCGCTTGGCCGGGCAAGATGGCGAGGTCATTAAGGCCGCAGTGATGGAAGAAGTGAAGATGCACTTCCGCCCTGAATTTATTAACCGGGTGGATGAGCTGGTGGTGTTCCATGCCTTGGACAATGCACACATTGCGAACATTGCACGTATTCAGTTGCAGCGTTTGCAACAGCGTTTGGCCAGCCGCGATATGCGCCTGGAAGTAAGCGACGCCGCCTTGGCCGAGGTGGTGAAAGCTGGCTTTGATCCCTTGTACGGTGCGCGACCTTTGAAGCGGGCCATTCAGCAAATTATCGAGAATCCGGTTTCAAAAATGATTCTTGAAGGTCGGTTTGGGCCGAACGACGTAGTCCCGGTGGATTACAAGGATGGTGCTTTCACTTTTGATCGGGTGGTTCACTGAAATAGTGTTCGGGAACCTGCCTGTTGAAATCATTCGAGAAACTCGACAGGCTTGATTCAATGGAGTGGCGGGCCAGGTTTAATGCCTGGCCTGCAAATAGTCTGGGCAAGCCCGAGTAGGGCATCAAGTCGTGTTCGGGCGTTTCCAGCTGCTTGCCGGCTTCATCCCGAAAGTAGCTGCTTGTTTTGTAAAGGCTCTCGTATTCGTTCTCTCTCAAGCGGGCGACATAGCACTCAATTTTTTCCAGTGGGTGTGCCCGGCCGGTTTCCGCCAAATAGTTTGCTTTGGCCTGCCGAATGGCCTCTAGGCGACCCACGCCGTCCAGGGTGATGAATTGATTCTGTTTTGCACAGCCAATCTTCAATGCGCCAGAGGACCCTGCAAGTTCATCCATTGCGTCCATGTCAATCGTTTTTTCTGAAGGATTCGCCTTTAACCACGCCAGAATACGGCTGGCACGTTGGGCTGTTTTTTCAATCGCCTCACCATCGATACTGTGTTGTGACCGAATCGCATCGATTGGCACGTGTAGGAGGCTGTAATCCAGATTGCTTATTCTTCCCGTGATCCAGGCCGAGGTGTTGTGTCGTTTGACACGAGCAGGGCAGGCGATGGCTGTCAGCAGTTGGGGCAGGGCCTTTAGGCTGCCGAACTTGGAAAACATGGCGCGAATTCCGCCGCTGTCAGCTTGCTGCAGTGGCATGGCTTGTTGCGCAATACAGTCTTTCAGCGTAGTGCTGGATTGATGTTGGTTGAAGTGACTGGCAATTGCTTTCGCGCAGAGCGGGATTGATTCGTCCGGGGCGGGTTTGCTGTGTGAGAAGGTTTTGACACTGGATTGTGGGCTGGCTTCTGGCGTATTGGATATCACTTGGCGATTCAACAGTGGTTTCACTACTTTTTTGTAGTCGCCCGGGGTCTTGAAAGTTCAACCCCGGGTTGTTCAAATCGCGCTCAATGCGCCGCTTCGTACATGGCCTCGCCAGCTTCTACCGGGTTACCTGTTTTGTTGAAGGTTTCCAGCCAGACACCGTAGTTGTGCACGGTTGGGTCTTGCCAGGGGTGAAAACCAGGTTTGAAGTAATTCAACAATTTGGGCAGCAGGCTGCTGTACAGGCCTTTGGGGCCCAACAACCACACCAAACCTTTCGAATACATCTTGAACCGGGTCCAGCCTTTAAAGCCATCCGTGCCCAAAATAATCCACGTGAACACCAGCGTGTGCAAGGTGAAGTTGAACATGGCGTGGGCCATGGCAAGGCTGCGTTTGAAGTAGCCGACCTTGGCTACTTTCTGCATCACATCAAAAGCCACTGCCTTGTGTTCCATTTCTTCGACTGCATGCCAGGCCAGCATGGCGCGAACGCGGTGATCAGCGCCTGCCATCACCTCTTTGCGCGCAAAAAACATTTCAGCCATCATGGCCGTGAAATGCTCTAGAGCAGCGGTCATGGCCAGGTTGTATTCGGGGGACAGCACCTGCAAACGGCGGTTCATGATTTTCGTAATCACATGCAGCATTTTGTCCACTGGCACACCTTGTTCTTTCAGGCGTTTGTTGTAATCGGTGTGCACCTTGCCATGCTGACCTTCCTGAAAAGAAAAGTCTTTAACCGCTTTCAACAATTCAGGATCGGTAATTTTGTCTTTGAAGTTGCGCACACTCGAAATGAAATAGCGTTCGCCGTCGGGAAAGCTCATTTGTACGCCGTCAATGACGCGGGTTTTGAATGCGTCGCCGTCCATCCAGTAGCGTGGAATGTCTTTGTCAGTGATTCCAAAATCAAGATCTTTGCGAACCACGATGTCTTCTTTGAATGATGTAGTAACCATTTCCGCCTCCTGCTGCTTTGTATGAACAAAGATTACCGAATCAGCTCGGTACACGATATGATTTGAAATGACAAAAAAGGAAGAATTCGCGACATATTTGATCTGATCCTGCCACAGGAGGTTTGGTGGAAACCATCAATTTTCAAATGCTTGCAAGCCTGGCCAACGCTGCGCGGCGCTGCGACATTGACTTGAACAGTGTGATGCAAGAACTGAAGCTGGAGATCGACATGAGCGGGGATCCACGCCGACGCATGTCTTTGTCTTGCTTCAGTTCCCTGTTTTCGGCGGTTGAGGCACGCAAGCCCAGCCAACACTTTCCGCTGGTGTTTGGTGATTCTTTCAATTTTGATGGTTTGCCCGAGCTTGCAACCTTTGTGACCAGCGCTTCAACGCCCCAGGAGGCCATGCGAGTTTTGGACTGGTCGCCAAAGCTGTTGCACCCCAATTTACACTTCATCACACTGAAGCTGGGGGCCGAAGCGGCTCTGGAAGTCAAGGTCTCCGATCCGGAAGGTGTGCACGAGAACCTACCCGGATTTGTTGAGGCCTCCATGTCGGCCGTGTTGAAGTTTATTCATCTTCTCAGCCCTGGTTCGCACTTGATCAAGCGGATTGAGTTTCGCCATGCGCCTTTGACGCTGGAATCTGCTTATCAAGAAGTACTAAAAACCACGGTGCTGTTTGAGCAGCCAAACAACCGCTTGGTGGTAGATTCTTCCGCGCTGGATTTGCCCTTGCCAGGGGGCATCCCTTCAGCACACCACAAGGCGCAAGCCGTGATTTTGAACCGCCTGCTGCCGGACGTAGAAGAGCAAACCCTTGAAAAACAGATCAAGCGCTTGTTGAAGTCGCGCTTGAGTATGCTGAGTGAGCCTATACAGGTGATTGGCGAGATACTGCACATTCACCCCCGTACCCTGCAGCGAAGGCTGAAAAGCGAAGGCAAATCGTATGCTGAAATTCTGGGGGCTGTTCGGCATGAGCTGGCCTGCGAAATGTTGAAAGGTTCGGTGCTGGACATTGAAACCATTGCCGCGAACCTCGGCTATTCAGATCGCCGAAGTTTTACCAGTGCATTCTTGAAATGGCAGGGTATCTCCCCGAGGGAATTCAGAAATCAGCAGTGAAACCTTTCGGTCATGTTTAGTGCCTGAATTTCATGTTTAAATTTTGGCTATTCATTCACTTAATTTTCGGAGCTTTCCATGACCCCTACCACTGATCTTTGCGATGCCAACGAGGACAAAATTGCCGCAGGCACTTTGCGAGTTGTTGAGCCCATGTTTCAAAGTTGGGGCTTGAAAAGCAGCTTCATGGGGCAAGCCCACACCTTGAAAGTGTTTGAAGACAATTCACTTGTGCGCAGCGCCCTTGAAAAAGACGGGCAGGGCAAAGTGTTGGTGGTCGATGGTGGTGGCAGCATGCGTTGTGCCTTGGTGGGAGGCAATCTGGGTATGCTGGCCGAGAAAAACAACTGGGCTGGTATTGTGGTGTATGGCTGTGTACGCGACACCCTTGAACTGGATGAATGCGATGTAGGTATTCGAGCGCTAGGCACACACCCCATGAAAAGCCAGAAGCGAGGCATCGGCCACGAAAACATTGATGTGGCCTTGAGTTTCACCACTGTGCGCCCCGGCAATTGGGTGTATGCAGATGAGGACGGCGTTTTGATCTCAGATTCAGCTTTGATCTGACCCTTTCAGGACAGGTCTCCGGTCAAAAAATTCGGGGGCCTGGTTTCATCGGTTTGAATCAACGAAGTTCGACTGACCCGTATTGCGCCTGTGCCCGAAACTATTGATATTTCATCGTAGCCTTTTTTCACGACAGGTTCCACACCATACGTTTTAACCAATGAGGCAATGATTTCGTCTGTGCTTTGGTCTATGCCGGCTGTCACGCACAAGAATTTGCCGGGATTGGGAATCAGTTGATAGATTCGGTTGACTGCCCCCTCAATTTTGCTGAGTTGATCCGGTTGTATGTGGGCCACCAAGGCCTTGCCATCGGACTCGCGCCACAAGGCCAGGCCCACGCAAAGCGCGCACCCCGCGGTGCCAATCCGAACTGAATGGTTGTGGTTCGCGGCAGATGAGATCAAGCCATATTGGTTCTGTCCGATCATGTGGGTAGCAAGCCGGCGAGTCATCTTCATGTCCATTTGATGTTTTTGTTGGGTGGTCCGGCAGGGTCAAAATGTTCACACGAACCATTTTTAGAAGGTTGCGGCGCATGATTTAGAGTGCAGACTCTTTTTCATTTAGAGAAAAAGTATTTCGCATCGTGAATAATTTAACTTAAGTTATTGATTTTAAACAATACGAAAAAAAGTCTTGTATAAGATATAACTCTTGTTGCTCTGCGAAATGATCTGTAAGATACGGCTCATCACCTGATCGACACCACTTGCCCAAGTGATACCCGCGAAGCTGCACCCGCAGGGCACCGCAAGTAGGCCATCAAGCGAACCGTTTTCTTTTTTCTTCTATTGCCTTCTGAGGACATCACTATGAAATCTTTTGACCAACAGGTTCAAGAACTCAACAAAGACTGGGAAACCAACCCACGCTGGAAGCTGGTAAAGCGCGGCTACAAAGCCGAAGACGTGGTACGTCTGCGTGGTTCACTGCAGCCCGAGTACACACTGGCCAAGCGCGGTGCTGAAAAGCTGTGGGAAAAAGTAAACGGTACAGCCAAGAAAGGCTACGTAAACGCCTTCGGCGCGATCACTGCTGGCCAGGCCATGCAGCAAGCCAAAGCCGGTCTGGAAGCCGTTTATCTGTCAGGCTGGCAAGTTGCTGCTGATGGTAACAGCTCCGAAACCATGTACCCAGACCAGTCTCTGTACGCTTACGACTCCGTGCCAAAAATGGTTCGTCGTATCAACAACACATTCCAGCGCGCTGACGAAATTCAGTGGAAGAACATTTGCGACGGCAAAATGAAGTCCGAAGACGCAATCGATTACTTCCTGCCTATCGTTGCTGACGGTGAAGCTGGTTTCGGTGGCGTATTGAACGCTTACGAACTGATGAAGAACATGATCGCCGCTGGTGCAGCGGGTGTTCACTTCGAAGACCAATTGGCCGCTGTGAAGAAGTGTGGTCACATGGGTGGCAAGGTGTTGGTTCCAACTGCTGAAGCGATCCAGAAGTTGATTTCTGCTCGTTTGGCAGCCGACGTAATGGGTGTTCCTTCAATCGTTCTGGCCCGTACAGACGCTGAAGCCGCCAACTTGTTGACTTCCGATTTCGACGAAAACGACAAGCCATTCCTGACTGGCGAGCGCACTCCCGAAGGCTTCTACCGCGTGAAGAACGGTCTAGAGCAGGCCATCAGCCGTGGTATCGCCTACGCACCTTATGCTGACTTGGTATGGTGTGAAACAGGTACGCCCGACATCGGTTTTGCCCGCGAATTCGCGCAAGCCGTTCTGGAAAAGAACCCAGGCAAGCTGTTGAGCTACAACTGCTCACCTTCTTTCAACTGGAAGAAAAACCTGAACGACAGCCAGATCGCTTCCTTCCAGGAAGACCTGTCCGCCTTGGGTTACAAGTACCAGTTCATCACATTGGCCGGTATCCACGTCAACTGGTACAACACATTCAAGTTCGCCAATGCATACGCACAAGGCGAAGGCATGAAGCATTATGTCAATATGGTTCAAGAACCTGAGTTTGCAGCACGCGAACAGGGTTATACTTTCGTATCTCACCAGCAGGAAGTTGGCGCAGGTTACTTCGACGATGTAACGACTGTGATCCAGGGTGGCGCTTCTTCAGTAACAGCCTTGAAGGGCTCTACAGAAGAAGAACAGTTCCACTGATCTGTTGGTTTGAACTGAATTTGTCGGCAATCTTGGCAGTCTCCCACCCCAGGAGGGGTGGATAGGTTGACCGACGGAGGGGGAGAGGAGACAAGCTCAAAAAATCAATTCAAGAGTATTTTTCCCCTTGCTGGGCCTTTACAAAAGGCCCAACAGCGAGTGCTGAAGCCCGGTAAGAAACTTGCCGGGCTTTTTATTTGGCGCTCGCTTTAAGTCACTGGCCGAGTTTTGATGAGGTCATTAACAATGGCATCACTTAATGTGTCTTCCCATCGGTACACATGCACATCTGGCAAGGCACCCAGCATTTGTTTTTCCTCCTTTGAGTACGCCTGCACGAACACCTGAATTGCCGGGTTCAGCATTTTGGCGTTTTCGATCATCTGGCTCAGCCCCGGGGTATCGCCAGTGGCAATAACAAGGCTATTTGCATTGGTGGTGTGCGCTTGAACCAGGGTCACTGGGTCTGCATATTCGCCAGACACAGCCGCCTGTCCATTCTTTCTCAGTTTGGCCACGACTTCACGGCTGGTGTCGACAATGACCAAAGGTACGTTTTTTTTCTTCAGCGACTTGGCAATTTTTTTGCTCAGTTCGGTGTGCCCCACCAGCACCACATGTTTGCCAAGGTATTTGCCATCGGTTTGTTGTGGCAGTTCTTCCATCGTGTGGTTGCGCGCATTCAAATTGCGAACCCACTGAAACCGTTTCACCATGCTGTCGTTCAATTTGGGAATTAGGGAGAACACAACCGGGTTCAGGGCAATCGACAAGATTGCACCCGACACCACCAGGCTTTGCACTTGAAGATCCACCAGCCCCAGGTACAAACCAAGTCCAATCAGGATGAATGAGAACTCGCCAATTTGTGCAAGGCTGGCCGCAATGACCAAGGCGCTCTTGAGGGGGTATTTGAACAGCAGCACCAGTGCTCCGGCGGCCAGCGATTTGCCCAGCACGATGATGGCTACCACAGCGAGTACGCGCAGGGGATATTCCAGAATAACGTCGAATTGAAACAGCATGCCCACTGACACAAAGAACAGCACAGCGAAAGCATCGCGCAAAGGCAGGGATTCCTCTGCTGCACGGTGGCTGAGTTCCGATTCCCGCATTACCATGCCCGCAAAGAAGGCACCCAGTGCGAAAGACACATCAAACAGGCCAGCAGCGACAAAAGCCAGGCTGATAGCCAGTGCAATGACTGAGAGTGTGAACAATTCACGGGAGCCTGTTTTCGCAATGTGCCAAAGCATCCAGGGAATAACACGCTTGCCCACAACCAGCATCAAACCAACGAAAAGCGCCACCTTCACCAAGGTGAAACCAATGTCGAATACCAGGTTGGTTTCCGGGTCCAGGGTTCCGCCTTTCAACAAACCAGCCAGTGGTGGAAGCAAAACCAGAATCAATACCATGGCCAGGTCTTCAACCACCAGCCAACCTACTGCAATTTGACCGTTTGCACTTGTTAGCATGCCGCGTGCTTCCAGTGCTTTTAGCAACACCACTGTGCTGGCCACTGACAAAGCCAAACCAAACACCAGGCTTTGGCCCATCGGCCAATCCCAGAAATAGGCTACACCCATGCCGAGCAGTGTTGCGGCCGCCATTTGAACAATGGCACCGGGCACTGCGATTTTTTTAACGGCCAGTAAGTCGTTGAGCGAAAAGTGCATGCCCACACCGAACATCAGCAACATGACACCGACTTCGGCCAATTGATTGGTCAATGCGGGGTCCGCTACAAAGCCAGGGGTGGCTGGGCCAATCAGGAATCCGGCAACCAGGTAGCCCAGCAAGGCAGGGGCTTTCAGTTTTTCTGCAATAAAACCGAAAATGAGCGCAAGGCCAAAACCAAATGCCAAGGTGGCAATCAGGGAAACGTCATGGGGCATGATGGGGGCAGTCCTAAGGGTATTGTTCTAATGATAGCAAGTGCGTATGGAACGCACCTACTTCATAGACCTGGACTTGCCCCTGAAGTTGCGATCGACTTATGGATTTCTGATTGATTGGGCGGATTGCTGCCCTTGAATGTCCAGAAGTATCCGTATCAGGGTCTCTTTCTTGAATGGCTTGATGACATGCTCACACATGCCTGCATTCAGAATGTCCATGCGGTCCTGTTCGCTGGCCGACGCAGTCACAGCTACAATCGGCGGCGCAGCATTGCCCAGTTCTTCAAGAATTCTGGCGGTGGCTTCATAGCCGTCCATTTCGGGCATTTGCAGGTCCATCAACACCATGTCGTAACGCTCGGTGACACAGGCCTGCACGGCTTCCTTGCCATTTTCTGCAAGGTGCACCTGCGCACCCCATTTTTTCAGCATTTCCGAGGCCACCATGCGGTTCAGTTTGTGGTCATCCACCACCAGCACGCGCTTGTTCAACATGGGCGGAATGGCAGGCCCGGTGTCCGCAGGGGCTGGCTGGGTTTGCAATTTCAGTGCTTGTTGGTCTTCAGCCCGAATCTGGAACTCGGGTTCAACGCAATTCACCGTGAAATGGAAGGTTGTACCCAAACCTGGCGTACTTTCCACCCAAATTTGACCGCCCATCAGTTCAACCAGATTTTTACAGATCGACAGGCCCAGACCAGCACCGCCATAGCGTCGCGACGAGCTGTCGTCGACTTGGCTGAAAGGCTGGAAGAGGGCGGCGCACTGTTCCTCGTTCATGCCAATACCGGTGTCCTTCACACTGAACTGCAATTGCTTGCCATCGGCCACACTTTGTACCTGCAAATGAATGCGTCCCTTTTCGGTGAATTTCAGCGCATTCGAGAGCAGATTGTTCAAAATTTGTGCCAAGCGAAGTCGGTCACCTTTCAGGCTGACCGGGCAATTTGCGTCTTTGGAGCAATACAACTGAATGGCTTTTTCTTCAGCTCGGTAAGCAAATAAATCAGTAGCCTTGCTCAATACCTGATCAAGCAGAAAACGGCTGTGGCTCAGTTCAAGCTTGTTGGCTTCAACCCTTGAAATATCCAGAATGTCATTCAGCACGTTGAGCAATACATCGGCGGCAGAGCCAATTTTGCTGAGATAGTCACGTTGCCTGGCCTGCAGGTCTGTGTCTTCCAGCAGTTGCAGCAAGCCCATGATCGCATTCATCGGTGTGCGAATTTCATGACTCATATTGGCCAGAAATGCGCCTTTGGCTTTGCTGGCGGCCTCGGCCTGTTGGGTGCGATCGGTCAACACATGGTTGATACGTTCAAGCTCGCGTTGTTGCGCCTTGAAGTCGGTGATGTTGGTAGAAATCGAGAAGAAGCCCTCAACCTTGCCGTACAGCACGTCCGGAATCAGGTGCACCAACATGTCGGCATAGCCACCAGACGGCAGTGGTTTTCTGCGCTCAAAGCGCTGCTTTTCGCCTTTCAGTACACCCAGCACATAGTGGTGGTCGTGAATGAACAGTTCTTCACCCAACACCTTGCGCATGTGTTGCCCGCGCATTTTGTCTGCGGGAATGTTCGACCATTTTTCATGGTTGCGGTTGGCAAAATGACAGCGCAGGTCAGTACTCCAGTAAGACACCAATCCCGGCAAACATTCCGACAAGGTTCGCAGAAAATGTTCTCTTTCAATCAATGTGGCTTCATTGCGTTTGCGCTCTGAAATGTCCTGGATTTGTGAAATAAAGTAGATCACCCGCCCTTTGTCATTGCGCACAGCCGACACCGAAAGATGAACCCACACCACATGCCCATCTTTGTGTATGTAGCGTTTTTCAAGTTGATAATTGTGGCGGCGCCCTTTGAGTACATCGCGCACCAAATGGGTGTGTTGCATGGTGTCTTGCGGGTGCGTAATCGCATCAAAACTAAAGCCCAGCAGCTCCTCTTCGCTGTATCCCAAAATTTCTGAGAGTGCTTTGTTGACCTGTAAAAACTGACCTTTGAAGTCCAGCATCGCCATACCAATTGCGGCCCATTCAAAGGACGAGCGGAAGCGGGCCTCAGCCTCGCGCAGGGCATCTTCAAATTGGCGCTGCACGGTCACATCCACATTCACCCCAATCATTCTGAACGGGATACCTTTGGTGTTTCTGTGGGTTTTTGCGCGGGCCTGAATGTGGCGAATGCGCCCGTCGCTCGCCCGGCGAATGTTGAAGTTGAATTGAAAGGTATCCTGGTTTTTCGAGGCCTCTAGCAGCACAGTACCCAGTTTGTTGACGTCCTCGGGCACCACGTAACTCAACCACTCTTTGTACGACACCAATTCTTGCTCATCCTTGACGCCGTAAATTTTCCGCATGGCGCTGTCCCAGCGAATGAATTTGTCCTGGATGTTGTATTCCCAAACCCCAATACCCGCACTCTCGGTCGCCAGTTGGAAACGTTCGTCATTGAATTGCTGGTCAGCCTTTGCTTTTTCTTTCGCCAACACCTGTTGGGCCTGGTAAGTCATGCTGGCTTTCACCATCAGCACCGCCAGAATACAAAATGCCAGGTAACCCAGAAAAAGGCTGATGGTTTGCTCTCGCCATTGTGCCTTCATGGTGGCGGCATCGGCCCAGGTGATCAGGTACAGAGGAATGGGGGTGTTTAACTGGTCGGAATTGGCCAGCGACAGGCTTGCGAAATAATGGTCTTTGAACAAACCGTGTTCAATTAAATTGCTCGGGGCTTGGGTGTGATCTGTTTGTGTGCGAAACGATTCGAAGTAGGGTAGCTGCTTGCCTAAAATTTTACTGATCTCGGGTTGCACAAGCAGCACTGTGCCGTCTTTAAAGGCAATGCCACTGCGCATGTGGTCGCCCAGTTGAAGCGAAGCCACCTTGCGTTCCAGATACCGGGCATTGAGCCGGCCCTGAATAACACCGAGCATTTCACCCTGCGTGTCTTTGATCTGGTAGTTGATCACCAGTACCAATTGGCCGTTGGTATTGAAAGAGTTTGAAAAAGAAACGAGCCTATCGTTGTGCAAAAGTCTTGCATTGGGTGTGAACGTGGCTTGAGTGTTGGTCAAGTCACGGTCCACTCCGGTTTGCCCCACGATGTTGCCGACCGAATCTCGGGCCACGATGTTATCCATGGAGGGCAGCGCACTTTTCAGCAATTCAAGGCGCTTGTGAATGTAGTTGCCGTTGTTGATGTCAATGTTGTCTGCCAGCTGCAGGGTGGCTTCATCAAATGACCGAACAATTGCACTGAACTCGTCGTGCAAAATATCGTGAAGCAATCGAAGCTGGGTTCGTGTGTTTTGTTCAGCCGAGTCATTGATGCGACGCAGGTCAGCAGCGGCCATTGCAAGCAATGCAAGGCCGAGCACGCAGAGCATCGCTCCGGCGAGAATCCATTGATATCGGATTTTGCTAGTAGTCACCTGATACGACCTGTGGCAAGTGGAAAAAATTAAGCTGATTGTTCGGGGCATATCACCCCACAGCTATTTTGTTACAGCCGCCTGCGCATCAATTGGTGGATTAAAGGGGCCTTTCCGCAGTTTATTCCCCTCAAGTTTCAGGTGTTCCAGTAAGACTCAATGCTGTAGCGGTGCTTGAGAAAATCGATCCACAAGCGTACGCGCAAGGGCAAGTGCTTCCTTTGGGGGAATACCGCATAAATTGCATTGGGTGGTGCAATAAAATCATCCAGCACAGTCACAAGGCTGCCACTGCGCAAATATTGTTGTACTTCCCAACGGCTGCGCCAGGCCAGGCCAGCATTGTTCAATGCCCAATCGAGAATGGATGAGCCGTCGTTACATGCCAGGCTGCCACTTACCCGGATTGGGGTGGCTTCACCGTTTATGGTGAACAGCCAGCCACTTGGTGCGCCCGAGCTTACCAAATTCAAACAGTTGTGTTTGGCCAGTTCCAGTGGGTGTTGCGGGCTGCCGTGCCGTTGAAGGTAGGTGGGGGTGGCGACCACCAGTCGCTGATTGTCGGCCAGTTTCACACCCACCAGGCTGGAGTCTGGCAGCACGCCAATTCTTACGGCACAGTCCATGTTTTCGTTGAGCAAATCAACAACGCGATCGGACAAATCCAGTGATACCGTCACCTCCGGGTGTTCACGCACAAAATCATGCACCAAGGGGGCCACATGCTGCCTACCAAACCCGCCGGGGGCAGACACTCGCAGGTGGCCACTGGCTTTGATGCCACCCAGGCTTACGCTGGCCTCAGCGTTGGATAGATCATTCAATATTCGCTGGCAATCCTCGAGGAACGCCGAGCCTTCATAGGTCAGGTTCAAGGTTCGGGTTGTGCGCAGCAAAAGCTTCACCCCGAGTCGCTCTTCCAGTGCATCCAGCCGCCTGCTGATTACGGCCGGTGCTACACCTTCTTCTCTGGCTGCGGCCGAAAGGCTGCCCTTGGTGGCCACTGCGGCAAAGGTGGTGATTTGTTTAAAGTGATCCATGCTTTTGCTTAAAAGGTAAAAATGTCTTCAATTAATTGAAAGAGTACGGTGGTTTTATTCAATAAACTAGAGATTACTTAATTTGTATGCCGAGGTATAAGGAATGGCGACTCCCAAATTGGTACTTTTCGATGCGTATGGCACCTTATTTGATGTGTATTCCGTCTCAAGCACTGCTGAGCAAATCTTTCCTGGGCAAGGCGCTACACTTTCAGTGCTTTGGCGTGACAAACAGATTGAATACACACGCCTGCGTGCCATGGCGGGTCGATACAAGCCTTTTTGGGATATCACCATTGATGCTTTGCGCTACGCCTGCGAAGCGCTAAAACTTGACTTGACTGAGGAACGGCAGCGCAGGTTGCTGAATGTGTACTCAAGCCTGGCTGCTTATCCCGAAAACAGGGCGGTGTTGCAGGCGCTGAAGAACCGGGGCATCAAAACTGCAATCCTGTCCAACGGCAATACCGAAATGCTGAACGTGGCTGTGCGTGGGGCGAACTTTCAGGACTTGCTCGATGCCGTGTTGTCGGTCGATTCACTGCAAACCTTCAAAATTCACAGCTCCGTCTATCAAATGGGCTTGAATCATTTTGGTGTTACTGCCGCTGAAACCTTGTTCGTATCCAGCAATTGCTGGGATGCCTGCGGTGCCACCTGGTTTGGTTTGCCAACCCTGTGGGTAAACCGTGCTGGTTTGCCTCTTGAAAGACTGGATGTTAAACCCATGGCCATGGGTCAGAATTTGAATGATGTTTTATCCCTCGTATGAGGGAGTGATTGTCCTGATTTTTGCCAGCTGTTTCGATTCGTGTCACCGTAATAAAAAAACGCTGTCAGTCCTTGTCTTGAATTCAAGAAAAGGAAGTAGTAATGGCTGGCCCCCCACCCTTGGTCTCAACCGGTTTAAGCGCTGTTGCGCCTGCTGAATTACGGTACTCACCCGATAAAGACGATTTCTCCTTGCAAAACTGCCGGGCCCACGTCATTCGGAAAGCCAACTACAAATCGCCGGGCAATGGGCAACTGGTGTGCAAGGGTCGACAATCCAGGCTCCGGGCTTGGGTTGAAGGCAACAACGCGGATGCCCGCTATCATCGAGCTGCCTATGAAAGTAGCCAGCGAATTTCTTCAGCAATTGTCTCGCAGCGGTACAAAAGTGAGCTCGAAGGCAAGCCAGTGGATATCTCCGGTAGCGAGTTGATCAAAGCGCGTTTTTATCGACAAGACAATTTGCGGTTTAACCCGCAGTTGAGCCATCCCAGGTTTGGTTTGTCCAAGCAGGATCAACATGCAGTCAAACTCTCCCGTTGGGCCCACTACGCCAACGGTGTCACCGAGTTGGGCGCAGCACCCACCGGGTTGTTGCTCAAAGTCAGCAAAATATGGTTCACGCCAAAGCACGATGACAAAGCATTCACAAGCCAATTGCGTGTTCTGGCTGCCTTGCCTGTGGTTGCCGGCGTAGTGGCATTGTTCTCCCGTGGGGTGTTTGGCGAGGGTTTGGGCAGGGCGTTCAACAATGTGAAACAAGCCTTACAAACCGATTTACGGGCGCTGGCCTGCAGCTTCAGCGCCATATCCGCAGTGTCTGCTTTGGTTTCGCTGGCTCTCGGGGCTAGCAGTTGCATGACAGGCTCCAAGTTGCGCTTGAGCAGTGCGGTCACAGGCCTTATACAGTTCAACAAAGACAAGCATTTGCACCGCATTTATGTGTTGTTGAACGATGTGAAAGACAAACCCGATGCAGTCTCCTTGCTCGCAAGGGCTTTGTGTCAAAAAATTGGCCGTCACTATTGCATGGCAGAAGGGGTTCCAATTCTTCTCAATCGTTTGTTAGGCAATGTTCATGCTGGCCCAAGCGAAATAGAAATCAAGCAAGCCATTGAAAGGACGATCGGGTCTTACCTCACGGAGTTCAGCCCCACCGGCAGCACGAAGGGACGCTTTCTGGATCCCAGGGCTGACAAGGCTGAATTATTGGCCCGCGAGAATCACCTTCTTGCTTTGACCAATCTGGTTGAGCATTCTGCCGTGCATGCAGATCCGCACGAGAACTATATGGATATGCGCCACCACATTGAAAATGGAGCGGAAGGTTTGCGACAGAGTGTTTTGGAGGGCTCGGGCAGTTTACTGAGTGTGCTCGGTTTCGCCCGCAGGGAGAAAAAGGATATGCCCGCCGGGCAAAAGCAAACGGCGACAAGTTTGCGCTACGGTGCGGAGAACATGTTGAACCAGGCCCATCAATATGGGCCCGTGACCCGAGGTTTGGCGAAGTGCTCAGAGGGCTTGCGGGTATTTAATCATGGGGTCCTGTTGTCTTTGAACTATCAGCTAACCCGCCCAATCGCAAAGTTGGCGGGGTATATCACCGAGATGGCGTTAAAAAGGCCCAATTCCCGGGTAACAAGCTTCAGCATTGGTAGGGCCGTTGCCAGTTCTATTTGGGCGGCCGTGGACGCATTTCTGATTTTGTCGCTCGCTTCTGGCAACGGCATTGCCTTTGGCGGGCCCGAGGCTGCGACCAAGGTCAAATTTCCGCTGAACATACCATTTGGGTCGATCAGCCTGGGAATTTCCATCATCAGCACCGCGGCGCAAATGCTTCTGGTGGCCATACCGGCTGCAATTTTGATGGGGGCAGCGAAGGTTGCATGCTCTATTGAAGGGTGGAATGGGAATGTGGCGCGACCACTGGAATTGACCGGCAGCCGCCGAAGGCCTTTGGCCTGGGCTTGAAACAACAGGCGTAAAAAAAGCCGCCCTAGGGCGGCTTCTTCACGTAGACGCGAGTATTACAGCGCTGTTACGTTTTCAGCTTGTGGGCCTTTCTGACCTTGAGTCACAGTGAAAGACACTTTCTGGCCTTCAGCCAAGGTTTTGAAGCCGTTGCCCTGAATGGCGCTGAAGTGTACGAACACGTCAGGACCGTTTTCACGGGAAATGAAGCCAAAGCCTTTGGATTCGTTGAAAAATTTAACTTGACCGGTTACGGTATCAGACATAGCAATATCCTGGATTTCTGAATTGAACAAAATAGCTAAAAAACTGGGTGAAATTCGAGAAACAGAACTATTGCTTAAGCGGTTTGCCTGAATTGAACTGACCTGAAGTAGCGCCAAATTTTTTTTGCTGAAGCCAGTTTAGGCTTTTCCTGAGGCTTGTCAAGCAACATTTTCAGTTCAGTCACCTTTTCTTCATATTTCTTTTATAGCTTTGTCACATGCAGTCCGTACATTTCGTGTCATCGAAATGACAAATGGACCCTTGGATGGAAGCGATCAAGCACGATGTTACCAAGCAAAATGCCTTGAGAAATGCCTTGTACCTCAGCACTCCCGCGCGTGCGCAGGCCCCTTCACTGGAGGTTTGCCTGGCAAAAACGGCCGCTGAGGTACTGGAGGCCCAAAAATTACGTTTCAATATTTTTTCTGAAGAATATGGTGCAGATCTGGGTAGTAACGGGATTGATCATGATGTGTTTGATGCCTACTGTGATCACCTTCTTGTAAGAAACAGTCAAACCGGCGAAGTCGTGGGTACCTACCGCATTCTCGCGCCAGAAAACGCAGCGCGCCTGAAATGCTGGTACTCGGAAACCGAGTTTTTCATGAACCGCATTGAACGGCTTCGCAAAACAACGGTGGAAGTAGGCCGGTCTTGCGTACACCCCGATTACCGCAACGGTGCAGCCATCATGTTGCTGTGGAGTGGCATTGCGCAATATATGAAACTTGGGGGCTACAAGCACCTGATCGGTTGCGCCAGCGTAAGCCTGCGGGATGGTGGCCACCAAGCGGCCAGCCTGTTCAAGCAGTTAGAGCCGCACTTGGCTGAAGCAAGCTGCCAGGTTTTTCCCAAGAACCGTCTGCCGGTCGAGCGCCTGCGTTGCGATGTGGAAATTGAGCCGCCACCTTTGGTGAAAGGCTATTTGCGGCTTGGTGCCGTGGTGTGTGGAGAACCTGCATGGGACCCCGATTTCAACACCGCTGACTTCATGATGCTGTTGTCAATTGACCGCATGAGCCCGCGCTACGCAAGGCACTTTGGCTTTATCTAATCCACACCTTTGTGCAGGGCCCGGCTCAACGCCGGGTCTGTAGCTCCAGCTCAAGCCCTATTCTTTGCCACTGCTCAACCTCAGTTTCAAGGCTGTACTGCGTCAGTGGGTGGGTTATAAGCCAGTTTTTGGGCACACTGAGTTGAATGCCTTGTTCAAGCAATTTCACCTTGAGTTCTGGCAAAGCTTCCACTTCCCTTCGGCGTAAAAACAACGCAGCCAAGCGTAAGCACATAGGCGCCGCCCATTGAACTGCAGTGTTGGCAATGTCGCTGACCTTGCCCAGTTTTCCGTTGTGCGCCAATACCCAGGTTGAAAGCAGTTGTTGTTCCCGCTTCGAGAACCCGGGCATGTCGGCATTGCTGAGAATGTATGCCGCATGTTTGTGATGGCCATTGTGACCAATCGACAAGCCTATTTCGTGCAACATGGCTGCCCAATGCAACATGGGTAGCTGTTCTTTTAACTCGGGCAATTGCTTCATCAGTTGTTTGAACAATAACTCAGCCAGTACTTTGACTTTGCCAGCATGTTTGCTGTCAATTTTGTAACGGTGCAGAAACTGGGCTACCGTAATTTCGCGCATGTCTTCGTTGTGCTGACGGCCTAGCATGTCGTAGAGCAAACCTTGGCGCAGTGCGCCATCGGTCACGTCCATGTGCTCAATTTCAAGCTCTTCAAATACGGCACTCATCACCGCAAGACCACCTGGCATCATGGGCAGGCGGTCTACTTTCAATCCATCCAGCGTAATGTTGTCAAGGTGCCCAGCGGCAGTGACGTGTTCGCGGATGAGTCGTAATCCCTCGGCAGACATACCATGTTGGGTGAAGCCATTGGAAACGCAAATTTCGGCCAGGGCCCTCGCCGTGCCTGAGGAGCCGATGGCATGGGTCCAGCCCATGTCCAGCATTTGGCGGCGCAGCACAGCCACTTCCTTGCGAGCTGCCATGACCGCGTTTTTCATGGCACGGGGGCTGATGCTGCCGTCAGCAAAGTATTGTTGGGCTGTGCTCACACAGCCAATGTACAAACTCTCCATGGCTTCGGGTTCGTAGTCTTCACCAATGATGAATTCTGTAGAGCCGCCACCAATGTCGACCACCAGGCGTTTGCCCTGACCAATGGGCAACTGGTGGGCCACGCCGCAGTACACGAGGCGGGCTTCTTCTACGCCTGAAATAACATCAATCGGGAAGCCCAGCGCTGCTTCAGCTTTGGTGATGAATTCCACAGCGTTGCGAGCAACGCGCACCGCGTTGGTGGCCACAGCACGCACTTCACCGGGTTTAAAAGAGCGCAGGCGTTCGCCAAAACGGCTCAGTGCATCCAAGGCGCGCTCTTGGGAGGCATCGTCAAGGTGTTTCTGGGCGTTTAGGCCTGCACCCAAACGAACGGGTTCGCGCAGGGTGTCGATGATGTAAATTTGAGATTGACCGTTGAGTTCTTCTACCCGGGCAACAATCATGCGAAAGCTGCTTGAACCCATGTCTACGGCGGCAATCAACTGACGTTGCTTGGACATTGTTTGTTCTGTGTTTCAGGTCAGGCGCTAGGATGCCACAAATGCAGCACACTGGCTTTGTTTGTAGCCATTTGACCACTTTCAAATGTTTGTCACAATTTTGAAATACCATCAAGGGTAACGCATCCACACTTGGAGTATTGCTTGAAAGTAGCCGCTGTCTCTGACGTAGCACCCAACAAAGAATTGTTTCTAAACCGCGAGTTGGGCGTTTTGGCCTTCAACTGCCGGGTTTTGGCCATGGCAGAAGACCAAAGCGTGCCATTGCTGGAACGTTTGAAGTATCTGTGTATCGTGTCTAGCAATATGGACGAATTTTTTGAAATTCGGGTGTCAGGGTTGCAGGAGCAAATCCGGCAGAACCCGGAATTCAAAGACAAAGACGGCTTGAGCGCCCTGGAAACCTTGCACAAGGTGTCAGTGGCCTCGCAAGAAATTGTGGAGCAGCAATACCGTTTGCTCAATGAATCGGTGTTGCCTGCCATGCGGGATGAGGGCATCGCCCTGATGACCCTGGCCACATGGAATGAAGAGCAGGCGCATTGGGCGCGTCAGTATTTCAGGCACGAAGTATTGCCGGTATTAACCCCCATTGGGTTGGACCCGGCGCACCCGTTTCCACGCGTGTTGAACAAGTCGCTGAACTTTGCTGTTGAATTGACTGGCCATGACGCTTTTGGGCGTGCATCGAATGTGGCGATTGTGCAGGCACCAAGAGCGCTGCCACGGCTTATACGAATGCCTTCTAATTTGTCGGGCTACGAGCATGGCTTTGTGATGCTGACGTCCATATTGCAGGCCTTCATTCCAGAATTGTTCCCAGGCATGGAAGTGCATGGCGTGTATCAGTTTCGTGTTACCCGCAACAGCGACCTGTATGTGGATGAAGAAGAAATTACCAACTTGCGCGTGGCTTTGCAGGGTGAATTGTCGCAACGACACTTCGGGGATGCGGTGCGCCTTGAGGTAAGCGATCAAACCTCGCCCGACATGACCGCCCGTTTGTTGAAAGAGTTTGGGCTGCCTGAACAGGCGTTGTACCGTGTCAATGGCCCAGTGAATCTGGTTCGTCTGATGCAGTTGCCCGACTGGGTGGATCGCCCTGACTTGAAGTTTGCGCCGTTCGCCCCGGGTCGTCCCGATGCGCTGGTGAAACAGCCCGACATTTTCAAGGCCATTCAGAAGGGGGATGTGCTGCTGCACCACCCCTACCAAAGTTTCAGCCCAGTGCTGGAGTTTATTAAGAAGGCGGCGACCGATCCCGATGTAGTTGCGATCAAGCAAACCATTTACCGCACGGGTACCGAATCGGTGCTGATGGACAGTCTGTTGGCGGCGGCGCGAAGCGGTAAGGAAGTGACAGTGGTGCTGGAATTAATGGCCCGTTTTGATGAAGAGGCCAATATCAACTGGGCCTCGAAACTGGAGCGGGTAGGCGCACACGTTGTATACGGCGTGGTTGGCCAAAAAACCCATGCAAAAATGCTGATGGTGGTTCGCCGTGAAAAAACCGAAACAGGCAAGGTGGTTTTGCGCCGCTATGTGCACTTGGGTACAGGAAATTACCACCCAAAAACCGCACGCCTGTACACCGACTTCGGTCTTTTTTCTTGCGATGAATCGCTGGGCCATGACGTGCATGAAGTGTTTAATCACCTGACGGGACTGGGCCGCGCTCGCAAACTGAACAAAATATGGAACTCACCGTTCAATCTGCACAGCAACGTAGTGATCGCAGTGCGCAAGGAAGCTGAATTGGCCAAGGCCGGGAAGAAGTGCAGGATCATGGCGCGCATGAATGCCCTGCTGGAGCCACACCTGATCAACGAGCTGTATGCAGCTTCGCAGGCTGGAGTAAAGATTGACCTGATTGTTAGGGGTGTGTGTGCATTGCGCCCGGGCGTTCCGGGCTTGAGCGACAACATCACCGTGAGGTCGGTGGTAGGCCGCTTGCTCGAGCACAGCCGGGTGTTCTATTTCAGCAACGATGGTGAGGAGGAGGTGTACATTTCCAGCGCAGACTGGATGGACAGAAATTTCTTCCGGCGTGTTGAGCTGGCTGTACCCGTTACGGACAAAAAACTGAAGAAGCGGGTAATTGACGAAGGTTTAAAAGCGTTGCTTGCAGACAATATTCTGGCGTGGGTGATGGATTCTCAGGGCAATTACACCCGTAAGAAACCCACCGGGGCTCGCCGCATGAATTCGCAAAACTATTTGTTGAGCACTTTGGCGGCCAGTTTCACTGATCACAGCGAACCGAGCAACCCAGCAACACCGGTTTGATCGGTTTTAACGCCGCCGTACCTCAAACACACCGTTGATTTCCAGCAGGTGAGTGAGCGCCCCTCTCAATTGCTCACCACTGCTGACTTCGGCGGTGAATTGCATTTTGGCAACCCCGCGTTGGGTTTCCGTCTGTACGCCAATCACGTTGATTTTGTCTTTTGAAAACACCTCGGTGATGTCGCGCAGCAAACCCTGCCTGTCGTTTGCGGTCACTGCAATGTCCACGGGATAGTGCAATCCCGAAGATTCTCCCCAGGTTGTTTCGATCAAGCGTTCGGGCTGCCGGCGCATTACTTCAGCCAAATTGGAACAGCCTAGCCGGTGAATGGATACGCCTTTGCCGCGGGTGACAAAACCAATGATGGGGTCGGGTGGTGCAGGGCGACAGCACCGTGCCAGATTGGTCATCAGTGTGCTGACACCCACCACCAGTACGCCTGATTCTTTGCCAGCCGTTTGGCCGGACGATCCTGGTTTGCGTTTGTTGAGTATTTCAACCTGTTCTTCATCAGACAGGGGGCCTGTGGGTTGCAGGTCGGCGCGCAATGCGTTTTCAATGGCGCGCGGCCGTATTTCCTCTCGGGCCAAGGCCACATACAAATCATCGGGTTTTTCATACCCCAACTTCTGGGCTAGCAGTTCCAGGTTTTGTGCGGTTTGCCCAATCCGTTGCAGTTCGCGCTCGGCAATCGCACGGCCGCGTTCAAGCGTTTCTTTGCGTTCTTGCTGTGCAAACCACTGCTTTACCTTTTGACGAGCGCGGTGGCTGATCAGGTACTTTTGCGTGGGGTTTAGCCAGTCGCGCGAGGGGCCTGTGGCAGCATCGCCCCGAGCACTCACAATTTCAACCGTTTGGCCATTGTCCAAGGGTGTATTCAGTTGCACCATTTGCCCGTTTACCTTGGCGCCACGGCACCGGTGACCCAGCTCGGTATGCACGTGGTAAGCGAAATCAAGTGGGGTGCTGCCCGTAGGCAATTCAACCACTTTGGCCTGCGGCGTGAACACGTAGACCCGGTCGTTCAGCGCGCTGGTTTTCATTTCTTGCGCCCAGTCGCTGGCTTCACCCATGGTGTCGGTGACGTCTTTTTGCCAGGCCAATAGCTGGCGCAACAGGGCAATGCGCTCTTCAAACTGGCCTTCAGCGCGGCTCTCGCCGGTGTAGCCGTCTTTACCCGATTCTTTGTAGCGCCAGTGCGCCGCCACACCATATTCAGCAAACTGGTGCATGGCTTCCGTGCGAATTTGCACTTCCAGCGTTTTGCCCGTTTCGTCCTGCACCACGGTGTGCAGGCTTTGGTAGCCATTCGGTTTGGGTTTGCTGATGTAGTCGTCGAATTCTTCGGAAATGGGGGTCCACAAATTGTGGACAATGCCCAATGCGGTGTAGCAGTCGTCGACTGTGTCTACAATCACACGGCATGCGCGCACGTCGTACAGCTTGTCGAAGCTGATGCCCTTGCCGCGCATCTTGTTCCAGATGCTGTAAATGTGTTTTGGGCGTCCGCTGATTTCGCAATGAATACCCGCCAGCAACAGATTCTCTTTGATGCTGGCCATGGCCGATTCAATAAAAGCTTCACGTTCGACGCGCTTTTCATCGAGCATTTTGGCCACGTTCTTGTACGTGTTGGGTTGCAAAATGCGAAAAGACAAATCCTCGAGTTCCCACTTCAGTTGCCACAAACCCAAGCGGTTGGCCAAGGGGGCATACAGATCAAGGGTTTCTTGCGCGTGCGATACGGCATAAGGCCACAAGGAGCCTTTCTCGTTCTTGATGTCCTCGTGGCTGGTAAAGTGCCGCAAGGTTTGCAGGCGAGAGCACAAACGAATCATGATGACTCGAATGTCGGTGGACATGGCCAGCAACATTTTGCGCAGGGTTTCAATTTGGTCTGCCCACCGCAGGGTTTCAATGGTGGTACGAGTGGCGCTTGGCCCTACCATGGAACGCATTTTGAAAAGCTTGCGCAGGCTGGCCAGCATGCGGCCTACCTCATCACCAAACTTTTTCTCCATTTGGCTTTCAAGGTGCTTGTCAAAAAACACCAGTGGCCCCAGGGCACCTGCGATGCGGGTGTTGGCATCGGCGCGCAACTCCGCCAACAGGTCTGCCACGGCCAACATATGTTGAATGGCGGGCTCTTGCGTATCCAGAATGTGGTCTGCCGCGTGCAGCCGCGCATAGTTCAGGGCTTCTTCAACACGGGCGGCATCAAATTTGTTTAACAACACCAGGGCAGGCGCAGAAGCGCCGCCTTTTTTCTCAGAGCCCAGTGTTGATGAAACTGAAACCATGTGTGTTTGGGTGGATTCGTTAAGATCAGTTTAAAACAAAAAATCGCGAACAATATTAATTTGCTCGTTCTGCATGAAAGTAGGGGCATGGCCAACGCCGTGCACCTCGATAACGCGTGGCCTGGGGCCACGTTGACTCATTTCCGCCACTGTTTGTTTTGATAGAAGGTCGGAGTGTTCTCCGCGCACGACCAGTGTGTCGGCTTGGATGGCGTCAAATGCCGCCCAAAGCGCGGTTTCATGCAGCAAGGTGGTGGATTCTGACAGGTTTTGAAACGCTTGGCCGATGGCCGGGTCGTAGTGTAGATGCCAATGTCCGTTTTTTTCAATCAGCACCGAGTCGCACAATTCGTTCCATTGGGGTTCTGTATGAGGACCAAAAGGTTGGGATATCGTACGAATGTAGTGTCGCGCTTCTTGAAGCGTTTGAAATTGAACGGGTTTGCCGACATAGTCGCCAATCCGTTGCAACGCGCCAAAGTTCAGGCTTGGGCCCACATCGTTCAGTATCAGTTTTCGAATTGGATTGTTGGGCAGGCTTGCGTAACCCATGCCGATCAACCCCCCCATGGAAGTGCCAAACCAATCCAGTGTGCCTGCGTTCAAGCGGGCGACCAAGGCCACGCAGGCACTTACGTAGGTGGGTACACCATACAGCGTAGGGTCGGGCAGCCAATCCGATCTTCCGCGGCCAGGCATGTCGGCTGCAACTACGCGCAGGTTTTTTCCAAGAGCTTGGGCCATGGTTTCAAAGTCGGCACTGCTGCGGGTCAGTCCATGCACACACAACAACACATGTGGGTTGTCGGGGTCGCCCCATTCGCGGTAGGCTAATTTGTGCAAACCATGTGGGCTCAACCATTGCACAGTGTGCAAGCGCGCTGTCAGCATTGTTCAATACCCTCCTTGTCATTGTTGTTGTCTTCAGTATTTCAGAGTTTATTCATTAGAAGAGGTTCATCCGTGGATTTTAAGAACATGAATGCATTGGTCACCGGCTCAACCAGTGGTATCGGTTTGGGTATTGCCCAACGGTTGGCTGCCAAGGGTGTGAATGTGATGCTCAATGGCTTTGGTACGCCCGAGCAAATTGAATCAGCCAAACAAAGCATTGCTGCCCACGGTGTGAAAGTGGGTTACCACGGCGCTGATTTAAGCAAAGTGGCCGAAGTAGAAGACCTGGTCAAGAGCACTGAGCAGTTGTTTGGCCAAGTGGATGTATTGGTGAACAACGCCGGTATTCAGCATGTGTCTCCCGTGGAAAGTTTTGATCCTGCCAAGTGGGATGCCGTCATCGCGATTAATTTGAGTGCTGCATTTCACACCACTCGTTTGGTACTGCCCGGCATGCAAGCACGCAATTGGGGGCGTATTGTGAACATTGCGTCTGCGCATGGTTTGGTGGCCTCGGCCAACAAGTCGGCGTATGTAGCGGCCAAACACGGGATTGTCGGGTTGACCAAGGTAGTTGCTTTGGAAAATGCAAAGACAGGCGTTACCTGTAACGCGGTTTGCCCTGGCTGGGTGCTTACACCCTTGGTGCAGGCGCAGGTTGATGCACGTGCGGTGCGGGAAGGCGTCTCTGTTGAAGAGGCGAAAGTGGGATTGCTGAGTGAAAAACAACCTTCGCAAGAGTTTGTGACACCTGAACAGTTAGGCGGCTTGGTGGTGTTTTTATGTTCCGACGATGCGCAGGAAGTGCGGGGCGCGGCGTGGAATATGGACGGCGGATGGGTGGCGCAGTAAACGCTGCGTTTTTTGCTAACTCGGCACGGGTTGCCTGTCTCGCACAGAAAACCGCTGAATCCCTTGTTGAATTGATTCTTGC
>NZ_DFOZ01000036.1:0-11085 GCF_002377005.1 Limnobacter sp. UBA3528
GGAGGCGTCCATATACGGCAAAAGGGCGGGCCGAGTCTCGGTGGCGGCCTTTGGCCGACCGTGGCGGGTGAATTCAAACTGGCAGGTTTTCTTGATCGGCGCTGCGAGGGCATCGAAACCTGAGCGCGCGGAAACTTGAGTCGGTGACCTACGGCACATGCCGTCGCCCATGGAGAGAATCTGGCTCCACGCGAGGCTTGGGTGCTGCACTGACTGGCCGGCTTTGCAAGGCTTCCCGGCGGCTTCGCAGCGCGGGGCGGTTCCGCCAGGAACCGATGCGAAGTCGCTTAAGCGATTCGCATGCCCCAAGCCAGAAGCATCAAGCCGGATCAGAAGTCTTGCTGAGGCCAGTTGGTGTGGCACCCAAGCCTAGCAAGACGCCTGAATTACGCACCATAAGTCTTGTCCAGATACCGCAGAATATCGTTCGACTCATACATCGCCACACCCGTGTTCGGATCGATCAAATAAGGCACCTGCACTTTGCCGGTGTTTTCAGCCAGCCAAGCCCGGTTGCGCGTAGTGCCTTGGGGTGCTTTAAACAGCTTGTCGCGGAACATGGGTGGGCCCATGTCGGTCATTGCACCCTTGGGCGTGCTTTTTAACAGATACGGAATTTCGAGTTCGCACAAACGGGCACGCACCGGCTTGGAGTAAGGGCTGCTTTCAAAACTGTACAGCACCAAAGGCTCAACAGGCGCTTTGGAAGCACGGGCCTTCATGCCCTGAAAACCACCGATTCGATACTGGAATGTGCTGGCCAACGCCGAGGTACCCACCGCCACTTTGCGCCCAAATCCTTTCTGGCTTTGAAGTTTGCTGTCGTAAGTTTTGGCCAGGTAATCAATGATATCGGCCGATTCATTCATCACGACACCGGTATTTTCATCCACCAGCATTGGAAACTTGGTTCCAGGCAGCAATGCACGCGCTTCGTCACGAAAACGCTTTCCACCTGCCGGGCAAGGCAAAATCATCGCATCCAGGTCCATTTCACTCAGGGCTTCCCGTACCAGTCTACAAAACGGGCTGATTTCAATGTCGTAAAGCTTCAAAACTTTCTCAGGAGTTTTACGGGCGCGGGCGGTAATGCCTGTGCCACGCCATCCGCGTGCCGTACCTGCCAGCAAATTGAAAATTGCCTCGATGTTCGTGTTCATAAGCTGCCTCTGTCTTGGATTTATTCGAAATTGTCGTTATTTTGTGCGCGAACGTGTCCGCAGTGTAGACGAAACCCCCTAGCCCACCGCATTGCTTGTTACTATTTTTTCAAACACACCTGCACCGGAGAAGAAACTTGAAAAAACTGCTGCTGATCAACGGTCCCAACCTGAACCTGTTGGGCACGCGCGAGCCCGGTATTTACGGACACATGACCCTGGCTGACATTGAAAAAGCCTTGAAGAATATTGCTTTCACCGACGGTTTCGAATTGATGACCTTTCAAAGCAACCACGAGGGCGCATTGATCGACCGTGTGCACAAAGCAAAAACAGAAGACATCGCAGGCATTGTGATCAACCCGGCCGGTTACACCCACACCAGCGTGGCGTTGCGTGATGCACTAGCAGGAGTGGCCATCCCGTTCATTGAAGTACACCTGTCCAATATTTACAAACGCGAGAGCTTTCGCCACAACAGCTATTTTTCAGACCTGGCTGAGGGCGTGATTTGTGGGTTGGGCTGGCAAGGGTATGTTTACGCTTTGCGGCAACTCGCCTCCAAGTAAATAAAACAGGGGTATGGTGATTTTCAGTTCAATTTTGTAAAGATCAGTTAACAGCTGAACAAACTGCCCTGGACTGTGGTCTGATGGGCACTCAACAAGAAAAACGACACAATGAAGCACCACCTCAAACCCCTGCTGCCCCTCGTCTTGGCTCTATCGCTGGGGGCTTGCACCACTGTTGAGTCCAGAAAACCAGAAATCGACAGCCGGTTTGAAAATGCGACTTTTAAACCCTTGGTCAGCCCGAATGCGGTACAAGCCCCTGCGGACTGGTGGACCGGTTTTTCTAGCGAACAACTGAACACACTGATGCAAAAGGCACAGGCTGACAACCTGAGTCTTGAGGCCACAGAGGCCAGGTTGCGTGCTGCGCAAGCCAGCCTGGATGCAGCGCAAGCCAGCTTCTTTCCATCACTTACCCTGAATGCTGGGCGGCAGGAAAACACCGTAAAGGGTACCAGTATTCAAGGGCAGGCCACCAACAATCGCGGGCTGTTTACCTCAGCTTCGTTCGTGGCCAGTTATGAGATTGATTTGTGGTCGCGCGTTCGCAACACGGCCAAGGCCTCTGAATTGCAGCTTCAAGCCACACGCTATGAACTCGATGCGGCGCGAATCAGCATTGCCGGTCAATTGGCCACCACTTGGGCGCAATGGGTGGCGGCGGACCAAACCGTAAGGCTGTTCGAGACGGAACTGGAAAGTTTTCAGACCAACCTGAAGTTGGTTGAATTGCGATTCCGCCAAGGCGGTGCTGTGGCGTCTGATGTGTTGCAACAACGGCAATTGGTCGAGTCGGCCCAGGGCAACCTGGCGCAAGCCCAAGCCAATCGCGATGTGCTGCTCAACAGCCTCGCACTGTTGGTAGGTCAGCCTCCGAATACAATCAGCATGAACCGCGAGAACCTGCCTACCCTGCCCCCTGTGCCGGCAACCGGCTTTCCTGCTGAACTTTTGAATCGTCGGCCCGATGTACAACAGGCTTGGGCTCAGGTACTGGCAACCGACCGCAGCGTGGCCGCTGCAATTGCCAACCGGTTTCCGCAACTCAGTTTGCGGGCCAGCTTTAGCGATCAAACCCGCGATTCCGATTTGCTGTTCGACAACTGGGTGCGCAACCTGAGCGTGAATTTGGTTGCACCCTTGTTCGATGGTGGCGCACGCTCAGCGGAAGTTGAACGCCAGCGCGCTTTGCTAGACCAAGCCGTGGCGCAATACCAGGACGCCGCCATCAACGCGCTGGCCGATGTCGACAACGCACTGATTCAGGAAACCCGCCAACGCGAGGCCGTGGAAAGTTTTCAGCGCCAGCTTGAACTGGCAGAACTGAGTTTGAAGCGGCTTTTTGCGGGCTATCGCAACGGCACGGTCGACTACCTCGCCATTTTGGATGCCCAACAAAGTACCAGCCAGTTAAGGCGCAACCTGGTGAACGCACAACAACAATTGGTGGGCTTCCGGATTGCCCTTTACAGGGCACTGTCCGGCAGCATTCCACAACCTACAGCAGCAGAGCAGTCATGAGCGATCAATCTTTTTTCAAACGCAAATGGGTACAAATTGGCCTGGCCATTGGGGTAGTAGCCCTGGGTGTAATTGGCTCTGAAGTGTTGGTTGCAACGGCCCCCACGGCCAACCGCAAACCACCGGAAAAAACGGCGCGGCTGGTAACCACTGAACCCGTCAAAGCCGGAGACTACACCGTCAGCTTGCTGGGTTATGGCGTGGTTGAGCCCGAGCAACAAATTACCTTGCAAGCGCGTGTGAGCGGCACTGTGCAAAGCATTGGTCCAAAATTTGTACCGGGTGCATCGTTTAAAAAAGGCGATGTGTTGGTGCAACTGGACAACACCGACTACCGCATTGAATTGCAAACTGCGCAAGCAGCACTGGCGCAAGCACAATCCACGCTCACCTCGGAATTGGGTAACCAGGTGGTGGCCCAATCCGATTTCGAATTGCTCGGTTTGAATGTGGATGAGCGTGAACGTGCACTCATTCTGCGAAAGCCACAACTCGAGGCAGCCAAAGCCACGGTTCAATCTGCCCAGGCGGGTGTTGAGCGCGCCAAAGTGAATCTGGAACGGACCATTTTGCGGGCACCCTTCGATGGTGTTGTGGTAAGTCGTGAAGCAAGTGTGGGCGCGCAAGTCAGTGCCACCACTGCTCTGGGCGTACTGGCCAGCAGTGAAGCCTACTGGATCAACGTGGCCGTGCCGCAAGCTGATTTGAAATGGATCAAATTTCCTGAAGGGAAACAGGCTGGCTCCACGGTGTGTGTCAGCGATGCCAGCAGTAGTGAGCAGGGCTGCCACAAAGGCACAGTGCTGAACCTGCAAACCAGTGTTCAAGACAATGGTCGGCAAGCCCAAGTGTTGGTCGAAGTGCCTCGCAGCCAAAACAAGAGCAACAACAAAAACCTGCAGCCACTGTTGCTGGCCCAATATGTGAAGGTGCGCTTTGACGGCATCGAGCTGAAGAATGTTTTCAAGCTGGCACCGGCCTCGGTGCACGACAACAAAGTGTGGGTGAATGATGGGGGTGAACTCGACATTCGCCCGGTGAATATTGCCTTCCGCTCAGCCGAGTATGTGCTGATCGATCGCGGCTTGAACAATGGTGAAAGTATCGTGACCTCCAACCTCGGGTCGCCGGTGAACCGCATGGCCATCAGGACAAATGAGTCGACCCCACCCTCACCCACACCAGCGGCGGTCAAACCATGAATGCTGCAAGCAGACGCAGGGTAGACCGCTCAGGCCCATTGGCCTGGATGACCAAAAACACCGTGGCGGCCAACATTCTGATGTGGGTGTGCCTGATCGGTGGCGTGTTCGGATTCATGAACATGACCAAAGAGGTGTTTCCCGAATTCGAACTGGACCTGGTCACCGTGTCTGTTGCTTACCCAGGAGCAAGCCCGGAGGATGTTGAGCAAGGCATTGTGCTGGCCGTCGAAGAGGCCATTTCAAGCATTGAAGGCATTGTTGAAGTCAACTCCACCGCCAATGAAGGCGCAGCCAGCGTGGTGATTGAAATCGACGAATCCGAAGATGCACAAGCCGTGTACGACCGAATCAAACAAGAAGTTGACCGAATCACCACCTTCCCCGGCGATGCCGAAGTGCCCAATGTCTCGCTGACTGCGCGCAAACGTGGCGTGGTCACTTTGGTAGTACACGGTGACACCGATGAACTGTCGCTGCGAAATTTAGCCGAAGAAGTACGCGACGGTTTGCTACAAAACCCGGGCATCACTCAGGTTGATCTCACCGAAATTCGTGAACAGGAAATTCATGTTGAGGTACCTGAAGCCAAGTTGAATGCCTATGGTTTGACGCTGCAGGGCATTGCTGACAATATTCGCGCCAATGTGATTGAAGTATCCGGCGGCAGCATTTCAACCCAAAGCGGCGAAATACTGTTGCGAGTTTCCGAGCGGCGGGATTTCGCAAATGAGTTCGCCGCCTTGCCGATCGTGTCGCCAGTCAGTGGTACTCCCTTGAAGCTCGGTGACATTGCCACAGTGCGCGATGGCTTTCAGGACATCGACAAATACGCCACCTTCAATGGCAAGCCATCCATTGAAATTTCAGTGTCGCGAATCGGTGAACAAACCCCCATCGGAATTTCCGAGGCCACACAGGAGGCGCTGGAACGTATACGCCCTTTAATGCCCGAGGGCATTGAAATTTCCGTGGTCAGCGATCGCTCAGACACCTACAAACAACGACAGGAACTGCTGGCCAAAAATGCAGTGATGGGTTTGATATTGGTCATGGTATTGCTCACCATTTTCCTGGACTGGAAATTGGCCTTCTGGATCAGCATGGGTATTCCAATTGCTTTTCTGGGCGCCATGTTGTTCCTGCCCCTGTTCGGGGTCACCTTCAACATGATTTCCATGTTCGCTTTCATCATTGCCTTGGGCATTGTGGTGGACGATGCCATTGTTGCAGGCGAGAACATTTACGAGTATCGGCAACAAGGCATGAGCATGCTGGACGCATCCATTCAGGGTGCACGCGACGTGGCAGTGCCGGTTACCTTCAGTATTCTGACCAACATTGCAGCCTTTGCGCCATTGCTGTTTGTGCCTGGATTTCTTGGAAAAATATGGGGTGTCATACCCCTGGTGGTGTGTACGGTCTTTGTGGTGTCGCTGATGGAAGCGATTTTCATTTTGCCGGCTCACTTGGCACACAGCAAGGAAGCCAAAGGAAGGTTTCACAACTGGCAACAAAAGTTTTCCAAGGGGTTCAGCCTGTTTATTGAACGCCGCTACACCCCGATAGTTCACAAGTGTGTCGAATACCGTTACCTGTCTATGGGTGTTGGCATTGCCCTGATGGTGCTGGTGATCAGTTGGCCTGTCAGTGGGCGTATGGGCTTTGAGCTTTTTCCGCAAGTGGAAGCAGATCAGTCTGAGGTGAGGGCGCAATTGCCGCTGGGAAGCACCAATGAACAAGTCAACCTGGTGCGCGACCGCATTGTGGCCAGCGCCCTGAAAACCGTGGAAGCCACGGGTGGCGAGCAACAGAGCACCGGCATTTATGCCAGTGTGAATGAAAACAACATCACCGTTCGAACCTACCTGACGCCGCCGGGCGTACGCCCCGTGCCCACCGCAGAGTTCACCGATCAATGGCGACTCGACGTTGGCAATATTCCCGGTGTAGAAACCATTCGCTTTGCGGCCGACTCGGGTGGCCCTGGCAGCGGCCCTGCTTTCACCGTGCAGCTTAGCCACCGCAATGTAGACACCTTGCGTCAAGCCAGCGAAGCATTGGCGCGTGAACTGGCCAATTACCCCATGGTGTCCGAAATTGACGATGGCTTTCAGAACGGCAAGGAACAATTTAGCTTTACCTTGAAAGAGGAAGCGCGACGTCTGGGACTAAGCTCCAACGAAATTGGTCGACAAGTGCGCGCTGCATTTTTTGGTTCGGAAGCCTTGCGCCAGCAACGTGGCCGCAATGAGGTGAAGGTGTTGGTGATGCGCCCCGAAACAGAACGTTCAGCGCAGACCGATGTGCGCGACTTGCTGATTCGTACACCGCAAGGTAGCTTGGTTCCCCTTCACTCTCTGGTGAACTTCGACGACACGCGCGCCGTGGCCAACATCACACGAAGGGACGGCCGACGAACCATTTCAGTGACGGCCAACGTCAACCCACGCAACCAGGCACAACAAGTACAAAATGCCACAGTGCAAGACCTGATGCCAAAATTGATGGCCGACTATCCCGGTTTAAGCTACAGCTTTGCGGGTCGCCAGCAAGACTTTTCTGAGGCTTTGGGAGGGCTGGGCAAGGGTTTTATGGTGGCCTTGCTCATGATCTACGTATTGTTGGCGATTCCGTTCAAAAGCTATCTGCAACCCTTCATCGTGATGCTGGCCATTCCATTTGGTATTTTTGGGGCCATAGTTGGTCACTTGATGATGGGCTACAGCATCAGCATTGTATCCATGATGGGTATTCTCGCCTTGGCGGGTGTGGTGGTGAACGATTCACTGGTGATGGTGGATTACGCCAACGAAAAGGTACGCGAAGGCATTAGCCCTTACGAGGCGATTTGTACCTCTGGCGTGCGACGTTTCAGGCCGATCATGTTGACCACCATTTCCACATTCGGCGGCTTGGCCCCCATGATCTTCGAAACCTCTCGCCAGGCAAAATTCATGATCCCGATGGCCATTTCACTGGGGTACGGCATTTTGTTTGCCACAGCCATTACACTGTTGTTGGTGCCTTGCCTGTATCTGATGATCGATGACCTTCGACGTTTAATGGGTACCAGCCCCGGGCTTGAGCCTCATGAAATTGACTTGACGAAACTGGAAGAAACCCGCACCGCATGAATTCAGGTTTGGACACCACCGAATTTTTAACCACCAAAGAAGTGGCTGAACTGTTGCGCATCAAAGAGCGCCAGTTATACGACTTGGTAAGTGCGCAAGAAATTCCCTGCGTGAAGGCCACCGGCAAACTGCTGTTTCCGAAAGCAGAGCTGATGCACTGGATACGCACCGGTGAATTTTTATCCGAAAGCAAAAGCACTGCACGATTGAATGTGCTGGCGGGTAGCCATGATCCGCTTCTGGAATGGGCCATTCGTGAATCGGGTTGCGGGTTGGCCATGCAATTTGATGGCAGCCTGAGCGGACTTGATGTGTTTGAGAACCATGGTGCAGTCGCCACTGGCTTGCACGTGCTCAATGTCAACACCAACCCCACCGCCTGGAATACACATGCGGTGCAAACCCGTTTCGCAACAAGCAATGTGGTGTTGGTGCATTGGGCCATGCGGCAACAGGGTTTGATTGTGCCCCACGGGAATCCCAAGCAAATAAACAGTGTGGCTGACCTGCCAGCGTTAAAAATTGCCACTCGCCAGGCTGGCGCAGGCGGCATGATTTTGTTTGAACACCTGCTGCATACTCACGGCCTTGATTTGGCAGCGCTGAATGTTTGTGAAACCTGCCGAACCGAGAATGACACCATTGCAGCGGTGGCCAGCGGAAAAGCAGATGCAGCGCCGGGTTTGCAAGCCTTGGCCTTGCAGTTCGGGCTTGGATTTGTGCCCACACAACAAGAAAATTTTGATTTGATGGTGTGCCGCAAAGCGTGGTTTGAACCACCTTTTCAAAAGCTGATTCAGTTCACCAGCAGTAGTACATTCAAGAAAAAAGCGCAGCAGTTTGAAGGTTACAACACCACGGCACTGGGCACCGTGGTGTGGAATTCTTAAGGCTTAATTGGGTGCTTATTTGGGCGCCTCATTTGCCAGCGTTGGGAAAAAACAGAGACTGCCCGTTCTGTTTAAAACCGGCAATGGTGGCCTGCCCCTTCGGTGACACCAGCCAGTTTACGAAAGTATTGCCCAGGTCAGTTTTCACGTTGGGGCACTTGGCCGGGTTCACTGCAATCACACCGTACTGATTGAACAAGGTAGGGTCACCTTCCACCGCAATCTTGAAATTGCCTTTGTTGCCAAAGGCAATCCAGCTGGCGCGATCGGCCAACACATACGCACCCATACCCACACCGGTATTCAGGGTAGCGCCCATGCCCGAGCCTGTTTCGCGATACCACTTGCCGCTGGCGGCTTTGACATCCACATTGGCCGCCTTCCACAACTGCTGTTCTTTTTTGTGGGTACCACTGTCGTCACCGCGTGAAGCAAACAAAGCCTCTTTATCCGCAATGGCTTTGAACGATTTCACCACCTCTTTGCTGCCCGCCACACCGGCTGGGTCGTTGCCAGGCCCCACCACCACAAAGTCGTTGTACATCACGTCAATGCGCTTCACGCCGTAACCGTCTGCCACAAATTTTTCTTCGGCGGCTTTGGCATGTACCAGCACCACATCGCCATCGCAATTTTGAGCATTCTTCAAAGCCTGGCCTGTGCCCACAGCCACCACGCGAACTTCAATTCCCGTTTCCGCTTTAAATGCGGGCAACAGGTGATCAAACAGCCCGGAGTTTTGGGTGGATGTGGTGGATTGAACAATAATGAATTTGTCGGCAGCATGTGCGTGTGCAAACAGACCAGTGGCCAACAATGCTGTAACCAATCGAATTTTTTTAGTCATGGTATCTCCTCGTTTAAATCAACAACTCACCCGCAAGGTAGGCTTTCGCCTCACGACTGGCAGGTGTTTTCAAAAACTCGTGGGTGGCTTGGATGGCGTGAACCCTGCCCTTGTGAACAAACATCACTTCATCGGAAAGCCGTGCAGCCTGGCCTTGATCGTGGGTCACCACAATCACTTTCACGCCACACTGGCTGGCACGCAGCACAATGTTTTCAATCAATGCTGTGGCTTGGGGATCAAGGCTGGCACTGGGTTCATCCAGAATCAGCAAACCAGGTTTTGCCGCCAAAGCGCGCAGCAATGTCAGGCGTTGCTGTTCCCCGCCTGACAGTTTTCTGGCCGGAGATTTTGCGAGGTGCTGCATGCCACCCAACTCGAGTAGGGCATCCGCGCGGAAAGGCCGTTGGCCTCGCTCCACGCCTGCGATGGCCAGTGCATGCAACAGGTTGTCTTGCACACTGCGGCGCAGCAATACCGGGCGCTGGAATACAAAACCAATTTGATCGCGGGGAACTCGACTCAGTGTGTTGAAACGGACAGAACCCTGCTCAGGCATCAGCAAGCCCGCCAGTAATCGCAAAATAAGACTTTTGCCAGCGCCATTGGGCCCCATGATCGCGGTAATGCCTTGCGCGCCAATTTCAAGAGTCAAATTGCTGAATATGTGATGCTTGCCGAATGACAGATGAACGCCGTCAAACTGAATTGGCAAGTGTTCTGAAAACGGTTTTGCAGGGGCAAGCAAGGCCAGGTCGCTGTTCATCTTAAGCATAAGCCCTCTTTTGAGCGCTGTTTTTCAGCAAGAAAAGACCCGCGTTAATCAGGATGGACAGCACGATCAGAATAATCCCCAAGCCCAGTGCCAGCGCCAGTTCACCTTTCGAGGTTTCCAGAGCAATGGTCGTGGTCATGACCCGGGTTACATTGGCAATGTTGCCGCCCACGATAATCACTGCGCCCACCTCCGCCAAGGCGCGACCTAACCCGGCCAATGCGCTGGTCAGCAGCGAATAACGGGCATCTACAATCAAAGTGCAAATGGTTTGAATGCGACTGGCATTCATGGCGCGCAGCATTTCGTCATATTCGCTGTACAGGTCTTCAATCACTTGCCTGGCCAGCGCTGCCACAATCGGGGTAACCAGCACCACCTGCGCAATCACCATGGCAGTTGGGGTGTAGAGCAACTGAAGAAAGCCCAAAGGACCCGCTGCAGACAAGAACAGGTAGATCACCAAGCCAACCACCACCGGTGGTAACCCCATGAGGGAGTTCAGAAACACAACAAAGGCCATTCGACCGGGAAAACGGCCAATGGCCAAAGCAGCACCAAGAGGAAAACCCAACAGACAGGCAATGGAAACGGCCGTGAACGTGACCTGAAGCGACAAGGCTATGATGTCGATTAAAGTGGGGTCAGCTTGCCCGATCAGGGTAAAGGCTTGAACAAAGGCTTGGGAGAAATCTTGCATTTATATGCATTTTTTACGGAATAAATGCAGTGTAATGCCAAAATGCGCGTGATGTCATTGGTAGTAACACCAGCGGGGAGAAAAAAGGCAGAGGACGAATAGTCCGAATCCGGGAATGCCCTCTGCCGAAACCAGCTGATCCGATGCTAGTCAGATCAGCCAGTGCTTGGTCAATTCAGGCTTACTGCAACAGGCTCAGTACGTTGTTGGGCAACTGGTTGGCCTGGGCGAGCATGGCGGTGCCGGCCTGCTGCAGGATCTGCGAGCGAGTCAGGTTGGCC
>NZ_DFOZ01000037.1:0-7588 GCF_002377005.1 Limnobacter sp. UBA3528
GGCTCAGACGACATTTCCGCCTCGGGGTTGGGTGCATCCGGAATGCGGCGGAAATTGCAATCCGTCATGTATTCAATTTCGTCGTAATCGTAGAACACCACACGCCCCAGGCGCGTTACACCAAAGTTTTTAAACAGCATGTCGCCCGGGAAAATATTGGCTGCGGCCAATTGCTTGATGGCATTTCCATATTCGGTAATGCCATGCTCCACCTCAGAATCGGTGCCCTGTTGCAGGTAAATGTTCAGCGGTGTCATGCGCCTTTCGATGTACACGTGTTTGATCACCACCGTGTCGTCTTCAAAACTCAGCGAGCTTTCACAGGTGTCTTTCAAATGATCGATCAGTTCCTGCGAAAACCGGTTCAGCGGCAAACCCACATGGCTGTATTCCCAAGTGTCGGCCATGCGACCCACTCGATCGTGTTCCTTCACCAGTTGATACTTGCGCATCACACCGGCACGGTCAATTTCCTTGCTCGGTGCAATTTTGTCCTTGATCAGCTTGAACACATACGGGTAGGAAGGCAGCGTGAACACGGCCATCACCAAACCCTTGATACCGGGCGCCACGATAAATTCATCGTGCGAATGCTTCAAGTGATGCAAAAAGTCTCGGTAAAACAGGGTTTTGCCCTGTTTGTGCAAGCCCAGCATGGTGTACATCTCTGCCTTGGGCTTGTTGGGCAACAGGGTACGCAAAAACTGCACATACGCACCAGGCGTTTCCATGTCGACTAAAAAGTAAGCGCGCGTGAAGCTGAACAGCGTGGCAATTTGCTGCACATTGAACAGCACCGTGTCGATGTACAACTTGCCCGATGAATCCCGAAGAATTGGAATGGCAAACGGCTGCGGCATGTTCGAGTTGATGAACTTGCCAATGATGTATGCGCCCTTGTTGCGGAAAAACAGGCTTGAAAGCACCTGGATTTGGCAATCGGGGTCGACTTTAATTGGGCGCGGCATCACCTGCCGCGCAGCATGGACCACGTAGCGCAAGTCGCGCTCCAAATCCACAAAATCAGCGTTCAATGAAAAGTCACGAATCAAGCGCTTCAAGGTTTTGCGCAAGCCGCCACTTTTCGGATTCGCCGGGTAATAACTGCGATAGGAAGGTGGATCACTTTCCACATAATCGGTGCTGACTGCGGGGCGTACAAACAGAAACCGGTTGTGGTAATAGTCGCGGTGCAAAATCTTGGTCACCGCAGAATTGAAAAAAGTTTCAGCCAGCTCTGGCTGCTTGTGATCGACCAGGTAAGTCACAAAACGGGTTTTGATCTTGGCCCACACCGATTCACTCATCAACAGCGAACCATAGTTGCGACGCAACAGGTCAACCGCCTCTTTCACACGCTCATCGTAGAAATCGATACGGTCGCGAGCCAGTTGTTGAATCAAATGCCAGTCGCCTTCCTCGAAAAGCTTCTTGGTTTGTTGAGCACAGTAGCGAAACAGCCTGTAGTGTTTGTCGAAGCCCGCCAGAATATCACTGGCCACTTTTTTGGACAGCTCACGCTCTTCCTCTTCAGTCAGGTGGCTGGTTTCGCTGAGTTCGCCGAAGTCGTCCTCAAGTGTTTTCAGGTCCAGGGGCAGGCTGCTCATAAACTGGCGTCACTCCATATGATGAACTGTCGATTCTACGAGATCCCATTCCCGTTTGCCCAAGAAAATCCAAAACCTGCGCCAACTTAGTATCATGAGTACCTTGCCCAAGGAAGTTGTCATGCGAAGTCGTTCCAAATTGGTTTACCTGTTGTTGCCGTTGTTGGCCTGGGCCTGCAATGGAGAAAACAATTCTGGCTCTGCATCGCGCAATGCCATTCAATCCACGGAAGCCTTTGGCTGGCCTGCTTCGGTTCAAGGCGAAAATCCCCCGGAAAGCCCCGTGTCCAATGACGATGTTCTATCGCAGCTGGGCATGGTCAGCGACATGCTGCCGCGCCAACAATTGGCTGGCGTGGTCGACCCCATCGCCTTGGGCTACACACTGAGCGACATCACCGACCCCGCCCTGCTTGAATTTCAAATTCGCGCCATGGCTGCGCAACTGAGCGATGGGTCTCGAATCGATCAGGTATTTCACTGGTACGGCCACCCCGAAAACAACCAGTCGGTGGCGCTGGTTCCCGTTGAATTTCAAAACCGCTACGGCACCCGCCTGCATGGCGAAATTGTGCTGCCCAAGCGGGGGCAAACCGAAGCCACTGCCCAAAAATACCCGGTGATTCTGGCGCTGGAAGGCTTGAACACCAACACCGCCATGTACCGCTGGTGGCACCAGTTGTTTGCGGATGCAGGCTACTTGGTGTTTGCGTTTGACTTTTCAGGCCAGGGCCGCTCAGCAGACGAAGTACAAGGCGACCCAGGCAACAACATTGAAGAAGCGCAAGACGCACTCACCTACCTGCTGAACAACTCGCCCGTGCGCGAATTCATCGACCCCGCCCGCATTGGTGTGATTGGTCACAGCATGGGCGCCATTGCCACCATGGGGTTGCAAGCCGTAGAGCCGCGTTTGAAAGCAGCAGTGGCCGCCGCACCCATCAGTGAAATTCAATCGGTGTTTGACAAAAACCCGATTCCGGTCATGATTCAAACCGGAGACCATGACGGCCCCATTGCCCCGATTGTGGCAGTGAACCCTGCCGTGGTGCGTCCTGTTTATGACAAGCTGACCAGCGACCGTGCTTTCATTGTGGCCGACGCAGCCAGCCACGCCCAACACACCAACTACCCGCTGCTGCCCACCTCCACCTGGGGACGCGAAATTGCAGCGCAGTATTCACTGGCCTGGATGAACTACCATTTGCTTGGAAACGTTGAGGCGCTGAAGGTGCTGCAAACCGCGCACCCCAGGCTGAGTTATTTGTGGGCCAGTGAAGTGGTGATTGGGCAAGACAAGCGGGTGTTCAAATCCGCTGGACCTGCCCTGCTACCACAGTAGAAAATTACATCGTCTCGGAGAAAAGCTCGCGACCAATCAACATGCGGCGAATTTCACTGGTGCCCGCACCGATCTCGTACAGCTTTGCATCGCGCCACAAACGGCCACATGGATACTCGTTGATGTAGCCATTGCCGCCCAGAATCTGGATGGATTCGCCCGCCATCCACGTGGCCTTTTCAGCGGAATACAAAATGGCACCCGCGCAGTCTTTGCGCAGCTTGCGCACTGTTTCCGGTGTGGCTTTGTCACAGGCCTTGCCCACCTGGTACACATAGGCACGGGTGGCCATCATGGTGGAGTACATGTCAGCCAGCTTGCCTTGAATCAGCTGAAATTCACCAATGCTTTGACCAAACTGTTTGCGGTCGTGCACATAGGGCACTACCACATCCATGGCTGCAGCCATGATGCCCAAGGGGCCACCTGAAAGCACTGCTCGCTCAAAATCGAGCCCACTCATCAGCACGTTCACACCGCGGCCTACTTTGCCCAGCACGTGGGTTTCGGGTACTTCACAGTCTTCGAACACCAACTCGCCGGTGTGGCTGCCACGCATGCCCAACTTGTCCAGCTTTTGCGCAATTGAAAAACCCTTGAAGTTCTTTTCAATCAGGAAGGCTGTAATGCCGTGCGGCCCGGCAGCCAGGTCGGTTTTGGCGTACACCACCAGCACATCGGCATCGGGGCCGTTGGTGATCCACATTTTGTTGCCGTTCAGCACATACTTGTCGCCCTTTTTGTCGGCCCGCAACTGCATGCTGACCACATCAGACCCAGCACCGGGTTCGCTCATGGCCAAAGCACCAATGTGCTCACCGGAAATGAGTTTGGGCAAGAAAGTTTTGCGTTGCCAATCGGTGCCGTTGCGGCGAATCTGGTTCACGCACAGGTTGGAATGCGCGCCGTAGCTTAACGCCACCGAAGCACTGGCCCGCGAAATTTCTTCCATGGCCACAATGTGGGCCAGGTAGCCCATACCGCTGCCGCCCAACTCTTCCTCAACGGTCAGCCCCAACAGGCCCATATCGCCCATTTTTCGCCACAAATGCATGGGAAATTGGTCGGTTTTGTCCATTTCAGCCGCCAACGGGGCAATTTCCGCCTGGGCAAAGGTTTGTACTGCATCGCGCAAGGCGTCGATGTCTTCTCCAAGATCAAACTGAAGTCCTGGCAAATTCAACATATCAAAGTCTCCGCAGAAGTTATGCTTTTTCGAAATGATGCCCTACAATCAGCCCCTTCACCCACACAAATGACTGAAAAGTCACCAGAAAACACATGGGAATTGAACGTTTGTTTGAACCGCCCGTTTTGGGCCAACCCACCCCCGTTGCACCCGGCGTGCTGTGGCTTCGATTGCCGCTGCCTTTTGCACTCGACCACATCAATGTGTGGCTAATTGAGGAAGAAAACCAGTACACCTTGGTGGACTGCGGCGCGGGCCTGCCCGACGTGGCTGCCATGTGGGAAGAAATTGAACAAACCCTGTTTGCCCGCAAACCCTTGGGGCGAATTATTTGTACCCACGCCCACCCCGATCACATCGGCATGGCTGGCCCACTGGCCCGCCGCCATGGCGTGCATGTGCACATGTCCACGGGTGAATACTTCATGGCCCGCGGCTTGTGCGCCAACCTGCCTGGCTTTGACGGCAACACCTTGGGCACCTTCATGGCCAGCCATGGCCTGGTGAACGAGAAAAAAGCCGATGAAACACTGGAAGCCCGTGGTGGCATGTTCTCCCGCTTGGTGCCCGAACCCCCGCTGAACTATCAGCGTATTCAGCATGGCGATGAAATCGAGATTGGCGGCCATGTGTGGCGCTGCCATGCAGGCTTCGGGCACAGCCCGGAACACATCAGCCTGGTCTGCGACAGCTTGAACCTGATGATCAGCGGCGACATGTTGCTGCCCACGATTTCCACCAATGTGAGTGTTTACGGCATCGAACCCGAAGGCAACCCGCTACTCCTGTTCCTGAAGTCGGTTCAAAGCATGGCGCAGTTGTCTGACCAATTAATGGTGCTGCCTTCGCATGGTGTGCCGTTCAAAGGCGTGCACGACCGGTGTGCGCAATTGTTGCGCCACCACGATCACCGCCTGAATGAATTGCTGGAGGCGATCAAGGAAAAACCTTTGACTGCGCGCCAAGCCATCGCCGTGCTGTTCCGTCGCGAGATGGACGGCCACCAAATGAGCTTTGCCATGGGCGAAGCCATCGCCCACCTTCACTACCTGTGGTACAAAGGTTTGGTAAAACGCTTGGCCGTTGAAGGTGTGTGGACGTTTCAAGCCCTTTAAATTTGACCAAGTAACCCCATTTCAATTGTTGACCCAATTTTCGCAGCGCAAAGCACCATGAACAAACCAGGCCACAACATGATCCCAGTCACCATTCTTACCGGCTTTCTGGGCAGTGGAAAAACCACCCTTTTGAACCGAATTCTGAAAGAAAACCACGGTATGAAAATCGCCGTGATTGAAAATGAATTTGGCGAAGAAGGCGTCGACAACGACCTGTTGATGCAAAACGAACAGGAAAACATTGTCGAGATGAACAACGGTTGCCTGTGCTGCACAGTGCGTGGCGACCTGGTGCGTATTCTGGGCGAAATGGCTGCCAAACGACTGGCTGGCGAACTCAAGTTTGACCGTGTAGTCATTGAAACCACTGGCATGGCCGACCCCGGTCCGGTTGCACAAACCTTCTTTGTCGATGATCTGGTGGCTGAAAGCTTCATTCTGGACGCAGTGGTTACCGTGGTGGACGCCAAGCATGGCATGCAGCAACTTGACGAACACCGCGAGATTCAACAACAGGTCGGTTTTGCGGATCGCATTTTGTTGTCCAAAACCGACCTGTGCACGGAAGACGAAGTCACCGCGTTGAAACGCAGACTGGTTAAAATGAATGCGCGCGCAGAAATGATGATTTCAGAGTTCGGCGTAGCCCCCATCGACAAACTGCTGGACGTGCGTGGCTTTAACCTGAATTCGATTCTGGATATCGCGCCCGACTTTCTGGACGAAGACAAACACATTCACAACGATGAAATTCAAAGCTTTGTGTTCAAAAGCACCAAGCCGTTCGACGGACAGAAGTTTGAAGAATTCATGGGCTCTGTGACGCAGGTTTACGGCCCCGACATGCTGCGCTACAAAGGCATTTTGAACATCAAGGCCAGCGACCGCCGCGCGCTGTTCCAAGGTGTTCACATGCTGATGGGATTGGACTGGGGCAGAAAATGGGACAGTGCCGAGAAGAAAGAAAGCAAAATCGTGTTTATTGGGCGTAAACTCCCCAAGGAATTTATCACCCAAGGGTTAGAGCTTTGTCTAGCCCGATAGCGGATATACTGGTATATAGTCAATAAAAAACCAAAGGACTAGAGGCTGTGCTATGACCACTGAGAAGACGCCCGTCATCACCGAGAAACAATTGCTCGCGATGAAAGAAGACGATTACATGAACGAGGTGCAGCTTGCCTTTTTCCGCCAGCGTTTGCAGGAAATGGAAAAGGAACTGCTGGCCAATGCAGGCGAAACCACTGAGCACCTGCGTGAAACCGTGGTAGTTCCCGATCCTGCAGACCGCGCCACTATTGAAGAAGAACATGCGCTTGAGCTTCGCACCCGCGATCGCGAGCGCAAACTGTTGAAGAAGATTCAGCAATCAATTCAAAAAATTGATGCGGGCGAATATGGCTGGTGCGAAGAAACGGGTGACCCCATTGGCGTGGCCCGTTTGTTGGCTCGCCCCACCGCCACGCTGTCACTTGAAGCACAGCAGCGCCGGGAATTGAAGCAGCGTATGTACGGGGATTAATCTTCCTGATTCGCGGATGCGGTGCAAGAAAGCACGTTGACCCTGGGTTGACGTGCTTTTTTTACGTGCGCGATGGGCGATGTGTATAGCTCAATCGGCTTGGGCTCCGATCTCTCGTCGCCTGTTAATCGCCCACTCGACTAGGGTTTCAATCTCTCGCCAGAAAACCTGTTTATCCCTTGCTGAGCCTTGCGATGCCTGAGAACGACCCTCCTAAACTGCGGGTCGGGTCCGTTCTCTGTCGCCCCTGCTGGGCAACACCGGCCCTGCTCGGCACGCAAGGGCAGGTTTTCTTGAAGGCGAGGCGATCGAAACACCGCCGCCGATTGGGAGGTTTGAGCCAACTCGGCAGTGGGATTGCCCGTTCCGAACTTCAAGAAAACCGCCCCGTTTGAACCAAGGCTTCAATGCTCGCCCAATGGCGACACCCAAGACCCGACCATCTTTTTTGTCGGGCTTGGGTGAATTGAATGCCTTGCTTCAAAAAGGGACTAAGCGGTTTTCAGTGCGGAATCGGGCAACCCCGCTGAGTTGGTGATGACCTGGCAACACCGCCGAGTTGACCAGAGACCGAGGCGGTAAGTCGCTCACTGCTTCTTGATAAACCGGTTGGTAAACCGCACTGCCTCGGAATACGGGAAAATATCTTCAATGTGCCCGTGGCCGATGCGATCTTTGCGCTCCTGCCAGAACTCATATTCCAGCAAGTCGCGGTGCTTGCCCAGAAACGCCTTTCGCACACGGCGATCACCCAGCAAGAAATGCCCGAACTCCTCAGGAAATACATCTTTCGGACCCACGGTGTACCAC
>NZ_DFOZ01000003.1:0-6354 GCF_002377005.1 Limnobacter sp. UBA3528
ACAGCCCCGCGGGCGATTGAAAAAAGTGTCCAGTTTGAACTGGAATGGCTGTCCAGTTTCAGCCAGAATCACTGTCCAATTTGGCCAGAATAGGCAAACAGTACAAGGAGCTACAGCTATGAGGGCAACGTATAACCCCTCCGTCAAGGGGATGTCTTGCGCCAAGGCGCAAGCCGCCCCTTACGTCGAACGTTAGGAAACCCCCAATGACATTCGACCGCGCGAAGTCGCTGAACACATCCGAAGCAATCGCCGCTCGAAGGCAGGCGCTCGATCTTGCGCATATGCAGCCGCTGGTCGCATTCGTCGCACGCTTGCGGGCCAGTGCACCTGCTGGAGTGCCAGACTTCGATCCCATGGACGGAGGAGTCAACGCCGAATGTCTGTTTCTTCTCGAAGCTCCCGGCAGTAAAGCTATAGGGTCGGGTTTCGTGTCGCGTAACAACCCGGACGAAACCGCAAGAAACTTTTTTGAAGTCAATGTCGAAGCAGGGCTGCATCGCTCTCGCACTGTGATGTGGAATGCTATACCTTGGTACATTGGCGACGAGCATCGCATTCGCCCAGCGACTGGTCGAGACCTCGGATCTGCAAGGCAGCACCTAGCCGAACTTCTTGCACTACTGCCTCGCCTTAGATTCGTAGTACTCGTTGGAAGGAAGGCGCAGAGGTACGGCCATGTTGTCGCCATGTTGACCCCATCGGTCACAGTGCTCACTTGTCCCCATCCAAGTCCTCTGTCATTCAATGGCAGGCCAGAGCGCCGTGCAGAGGTGCTAGCTTGTCTAGCTCACGTAGTGTCAAAGCTTGACTGAAGAATGTTGTCCTGTAACCTGCGAACAATGTACTGAATGATGACTCCGGAAGCAGGACCCATCAGCAGAGCGTCATATGCCAGAAATAATGAAGTCCAGCGCTGCAATTATTTCTGATCGATACTGAGAAAGGTTGCACACTTCTTTTCCGAGAGACCTCCTGTCGATTCCTGCAATTTGTTGTGTGAGCCCAATGAAGCTTTTCCCTTTAATTTCCAGAGTTGGACATAACTTTGTAATCGCAGCTTTGCCCACAAGGTTGGTGGCGCAAAGCGGAATAACGACTGTTGTTCGCAAGTCATCGAGTAGGTTGGATTGGATATCCAAAAGGTAAGGGTAGGTTTTGTTGGTGGCGGTATTTGGGTTTTCGTAGGCAGTGAACTGAGCCATTAAAAACTCCTCAAGTCGTCGCTAAATGTTCCATGCTCTTCTACCAGTTGGTTATAGGCTTCGATGGCGGCTCTGTTTTCACGTTTCCACAGGTCGCGCTGTCTGGCACTGACCAATTCGCTTAATGCTGTTTCCAAAGTTGCGGACAAATTGATTTTCAGCGCTTTGGCTTTTACGAGTAAGTCACTGTTTACGCTGACATTTGTCGGCTTTTTGGGTGCGTGGGTGTCATAAGCGGGTGTCATGTACACATCTCCAACATAGGTAATGCGCATATTTTATGTGCATTTATGTTGTACATGCAAGGCATGTAACAAGTCCTTCACGCTCAGCAAAAACCATAATGGCCTGGCCCTTAGGTGTTGCGGACTCTATTTTTATGTTTGATGCTCCAAAATCCGAAATGTTTGATGCGTCTGACCACTTGGCCGACGAGCTAATCGCGCTGATTGATTTGCCGCTCTTCGACGACTCGCTGCGTATACGAACCAGCGATGTTGCTTGTTCTCTCTCGCTAGAGCATTGGGCGTCGGTGAGGGTACTGCTTCGCTCGGGCTTACTCTCATCCGCCACTGTCATTCATCGTGCCCAGTTTGAGGCGCTTGCTCGCTCCATCTGGCTGTTATACGCAGCGTCTGATAATCATCTTTCCAAACTGACAGCTACCTTGTCTTCAGAGTCAGAGCAGGCTGCGAAAAATATGCCTCAAATCGCAGAAATGATGCAAGCTTTGGCAAATAGCGGCCCACAGCAAGCATACGATGCGTTGTGCCGCTTCAAAGATATCTCCTGGAAGGCGCTCAATTCGTACGTACATGCGGGAATCCATCCTATTCGGCGGCACGACGAAGGGTACCCCCTTCAGTTGCTAAACAATGTTTTACGAAACGCAAACGGCTTAGCGGTCTTCGCTGGAATGCAAGCAGCTGTCCTCTCTGGGCAGCAGTCGCTACAGCACAGCATTTTAGCGTTGGCTGCAAAGCATTCAGTTTGTATGCCGCCGCCGTTATAATCGCCAGCTAATCAAAACATTAATCCCAAGGCCTTCTCAAGCATGAATACCGAGCAATCCAAGAACCCCATGCATGGAGTCACGCTTGAAACCATCGTGGTAAAGCTTGTTGAGCACTACGGCTGGGATGAGCTCGCCAATCGAATCAAAATCAATTGTTTCAAGAATGATCCGTCAGTGAAATCCAGCCTGAAGTTTCTTCGAAAAACACCTTGGGCCAGAGAGCAGGTGGAGCAACTTTACCTGTCTACATTTGCAGCACAAACTGAAGTGAGGAAAAGTTAAGTCGTCTGCCGCGCGGTGTAATCACACCAAGCTACCACCCACCCACAATTTGTAACCTCCCAATCCTTCTCTTTAAGGTGCCTCTTTAAATTCGTTTAAAAGGCACCGCATGGCAATAATCCCCAACCAAATTAATCACGTTCAAGTTCAATTCGGCTTGAATGTTCACAACAGCGTAGACAGCAACTTGCTTGCGTTTCTGTTGCAAACCATCAGACCGAACATAGTGGATGGCCCAACCCTAAGTTCGATTTATATTTCCTCTTTGAAAGATCAACACAACTTACCCAGCCGGCACATGCAAGGTGCTGGCAAGGCAGTGGATATTTCGCGAATCAATGGCATGAAGATGTCGATGCATTACCCAGGCGACCCAGCCGTGAAGCAAATTACCGATGCCTTGCAACTGGCCTTTGAGAATTGGGAAGGGCGACGAGAAAACTTTGGGCCTTTGTTCAAAAGAAAACATGGACAAAGTTATCCAGTCTCTGGCCATGCCGATCACATACATTTTTCAGTGGACTAAGTAATGAACAAGATTCAAAAAATAATAGTGAGCAGCGCTTTGGTATTGTTCGTAAACTCAAGCTGGGCAACTGAGGTGGAAGAACAAACCCTCTTGAACAACTTGGCGTACGGGCAACTGATCGAGCTGAATCAATACACCCCCGGGCAACAGAAGGGCTTGATGTTGCGCCTATTTGCCGCCCCAGCTCGCGATGAAACTTGTGGCCTTGAAACCGGCGCACCCTGTAAAAACAAGCATCTGATTACCGTTGCCACTTTCGATGAACTACCGGAAGTTCAGGTGCATACACTGCAAGCGAAAGGGGAGTTTGTGAAGGCCGATTGGGTTGTTTCCAAAGCGCCTGAATCAACAGTTGACCAAGCCGAGTTGGTTCTGACATTCCGTGACTATCATCGATTTGCAACGCGCGCGAATCCCAAACTTCCCAGGAAGTTTTTTCAGGTTAAGCTGAAAATCACTCAACAAGGCGTTGAAGAAATCACGCCTGCCAAATAGCGCCCAACAAAAAAGCCAGGCACTTTTCAGCACCTGGCTTTCTCAAATCAAACTACTCAATCAAATCAAGCAGCTTTCACCTTCAAGCGCCATGCGTGCAGCAGTGGCTCGGTGTAACCGGCTGGTTGTTCCATACCTTTGAACACCAGGTCGCATGCAGCTTTAAACGCGGCTGATGTTTCAAAGTTGCCAGCCATGGGCTTGTACGCGGGGTCGCCAGCGTTTTGCTGGTCAACTACAGCGGCCATGCGCTTCATGGTTTCCATTACCTGGGCTTCAGTCACAATGCCGTGGTGAATCCAGTTGGCAATGTGCTGGCTGGAAATACGCAGTGTGGCGCGGTCTTCCATCAGGCCCACGTTGTTGATGTCGGGCACCTTGGAGCAACCCACGCCCTGGTCAACCCAGCGCACAACATAACCCAAAATACCTTGGGCGTTGTTGTCCAGTTCTTGCTGCTTTTCTGCATCGCTCCAGTTGGTGTTGGTGGCCACAGGCACTTGCAACAGGTTGGCCAAAATACCTGGGCGTTCTGCGTCGGCATCAATCTTTTCCAGCTCGGCTTGAACAGCGGCCACGCTTACCTGGTGGTAGTGCATGGCGTGCAGTGTTGCAGCAGTTGGGCTTGGAACCCAAGCGGTGTTTGCACCGGCTTTGGGGTGGCCAATTTTCTGTTCCAGCATGGCTTTCATCAGGTCGGGCATGGCCCACATGCCTTTACCAATTTGTGCGCGGCCTTTCAGGCCACAGCTCAAACCAACCAGCACGTTGTTGCGCTCGTAGGCGGTAATCCATGCGCTGCTCTTCATGTCGGCTTTGCGAATCATGGCGCCGGCGTGCATGGCAGTGTGCATTTCGTCGCCAGTGCGGTCCAAGAAGCCGGTGTTGATGAAAGCAACACGGCTGGCTGCGGCAGCAATACAGGCCTTCAGGTTGACGGATGTGCGGCGCTCTTCGTCCATAATGCCCAGCTTTACGGTGCTGTCGGGCAGGCCCAGCAGCTTTTCTACATGGGTGAACAATTCAGCAGCAAAGCCCACTTCAACAGGGCCGTGCATTTTCGGCTTTACGATGTAAACCGAACCTTTGCGGCTGTTGCGAATACCGTTGACGCCGTTGCCTTTCAGGTCGTGCAAGGCGATGGTGGTGGTCACAATCGCGTCCATAATGCCTTCGGGAATTTCTTTGTCGCCGCCCCACAAAATCGCTGGGTTGGTCATCAAGTGGCCCACATTGCGCAAGAACAACATGGAGCGGCCATGCATAGTCACTTTCTCGCCATTCACGCCGGTGTACACGCGGTCTGCATTCAGGCCACGCGTAAAGGTTTTGCCACCTTTGCTCACGCTTTCTGTCAGGGTGCCTTTCAAAATACCCAGCCAGTTTTTGTAGGCCACAATTTTGTCTTCAGCGTCTACTGCTGCAACAGAATCTTCCAGGTCCAGAATGGTGGACAGCGCTGCTTCCAGCACCACGTCGGCCACACCGGCTGCGTCGCTTGAACCAATCGGTGTTGCGCGGTTAATAATGATGTCGGCGTGAATGCCGTTGTTCACCAGCAATACCGATGAAGGTGCTGCAGCGTCGCCCTGGAAACCCACCAGTTGTGCGGCGTTTTTCAGGCCAGCGGTGCTGCCGTTCTTCAAGGCAACTTGCAGCTTGCCACCTGCAATGGCGTAGCCAGTTGCGTCTTTGTGTGATGCGCCTTCCAATGGGAAAGACTGATCCAAAAAGTTGCGTGCAAACTCAATTACTTTTGCACCGCGCACGGGGTTGTAGCCGCCAGCGCGTTCTGCACCGCCTTCTTCAGAAATGACATCGGTGCCGTACAGCGCGTCGTACAGGCTGCCCCAACGTGCGTTGGCGGCGTTCAGGGCGTAGCGTGCGTTCAAAATTGGAACTACCAACTGGGGGCCAGCTTGGGTGGCCAGTTCGCTGTCTACATTGGCGGTGGTGGCTTGCACTTTGGCAGGCTGCTCAACCAGGTAGCCAATCTTCTTCAAGAATTCTTGGTAAGCGGCCATGTCGGCGATGGGGCCGGGGTTGGCTTTGTGCCAGGCGTCCATTTCCAGCTGAATGCGATCGCGCTCGGCCAGCAGGGCGGCGTTTTTCGGGGCCAGTGTGCTGACGATTTCGTCGAAGCCTTTCCAGTAGGCAGCTTGATCAATGCCGGTGCCGGGCAGTACTTCATTGTTAATGAAGTTGTACAGGGGTGTGGCTACTTGCAAGCCATGCACTGTGGTGCGTTCTGTCATTTTAGAAACCTCGGGCTGGGTAGTTAATGCGAAACATTCGATTGTAAAGGAATTGAGTGTGATTCTGACATGTTTGGAATGGTCATAAGCACAGGCGATTGATCAAGACATCTTTAACTTTTTTGCAAAACTCTGGAAAACCCCAAGTCGATTGCAGCAACGTGGGCTTCAATCCAATTTGTGGGCTGGTTACTATTGGGTAATCGATTCGGGGTAAACATGCGGACTTTTGATTACATTGTAGTGGGGGCGGGCACGGCAGGCGCCTTGATGGCCAATCGGCTTAGCGCCAACCCCAACAATTCAGTGCTGTTGCTGGAGGCGGGCGGTAAAGACAACTACCACTGGATCCACATTCCCGTGGGTTATCTGTATTGCATCGACAACCCCCGCACCGATTGGCGGTTTCGCACCGAGCCTGATGCAGGCCTGAACGGCCGCGCCCTGATTTACCCCCGTGGCAAAACCTTGGGTGGTTGCTCCAGCATCAACGGCATGATCTACATGCGGGGCCAGGCCCGCGATTACGAAAGCTGGGCCGCCCAAACTGGCGACGAGGCCTGGAACTGGAAC